>JBDRDL010000068.1:0-24685 GCA_043820925.1 Methanobacteriota archaeon
GCAAGGGAACCTTTCACAGATGTTATAGTGGATGAAAAGAACAGCGAAGTTATAGTAACTGCCGAGATTCCCGGCGTTGCAAAGGAAGACATAAGGATAAATGCAGCCGAAGACAGCATAGAAATCAGAGCAGAAACCAGAGACAAAAAATACCACAAGAACCTACCGCTTGCAGTAGAAATCAACCCAAACAGCACAAACGCAAAGTACAACAATGGAATATTGGAAATCAAAGCCAGGCTGCAAAAAGCTTCGCTATTGCGGAAGGGAGTAGATATAAAAATTGAGTAAACGTCTGAAAATTTTACCGAGGGTAAAATTTTCGATTTAAATTGACGTAGAGGGGTCAAGCAGGTAAGTGCTAATGACCCCTGCTACGTCTGGTTGATGGAGGTGAGAATATGAGAGGGTGGGACCCCTATGAGGAAATAAGAAGGATGCAGCGCAGGATGGAGAAGATGTTCGAGGACTTCTGGGCGAGACCTAGACTGCCAGGGAAAAAAGCAGAGATAGAGCCGTTCGAAGGCGCAGAACTTTATGAGCCCTTCAGGGAACCATTTACTGACGTGATAGAAACAGATAAAGAGGTTATAGTAACTGCAGAAATACCGGGCGTTGAGAAGAGCGACATAAAAATCAATGCAACCGAGGACAGGATAGAGATTTCTGCAGAGACAAAGCGCGAGGCGAAAGAGGAGAAGAAAGGCTACATGCGCAGGGAAAGGAGCTATGAAAAATTCTATAGAGCCTTAACCCTGCCAGCGACTGTTGATGCAAGCAAAGCCAAAGCCTCTTACAAAAACGGGGTGCTCGAGGTTGCGCTGCCGAAAACCGAAGTGACTAAAAAAACAAGTGTAAAAGTGGAGTAAAAATGGAAAAAATAGAATTGAAGGTAGCCGAAGCTAGAGCAAATGATGTCGGCAGGGGAATCGCAAGGGTAGACCCGGCGATAACCGATAAACTCGGGCTTACTTCTGGAGATGTCCTGCAAATCACCGGAAAGAAAAAAACAGTTGCAATCTCCTGGCCGGGTTACCCTGAAGATTCAAAGCTTGGTATAATAAGGCTTGACGGCTCCACGAGGAGAAATGCAGGAGCAGGTATAGATGACAGGGTTGCTGTAAAGAAGATAGAAGCAAAACACGCTGCGAAAATAAAACTCGCACCTACTGAATCCCTGCGAATCGTGGGCGGTGAAAGCTATCTCAAGCAGTTTCTGGAAAACAGGGTGGTTACAAGAGGCGACCTAATAGAGATAAATTTGATGGGGAGAAAAATTGGACTAATCATCGTTGCAGCACAGCCGCATGCCGAAGCTGTAATAATCTCTTATGAAACAAAAATCGAAATCAGCGAGAAACCTGCCAGGGAGACAGAGGCGAGAATACCGAGGATAACATACGAAGACATCGGCGGCTTGAGGGACGAGGTGCAGAAGGTCAGGGAGATGATAGAGCTTCCTCTCAAGCACCCAGAAATCTTTGAGAGACTCGGTGTGGAGGCTCCGAAGGGCGTGCTGCTGCACGGTCCTCCAGGCTGCGGTAAAACTCTGCTTGCAAAAGCGGTAGCAAACGAAACAGAGGCTAATTTCTCGAGCATAAGCGGTCCAGAAATCATGAGCAAGTTTTACGGAGAGAGCGAAGAAAACTTGCGCAAGATGTTTAAAGAGGCAGAAGAAAACGCTCCGAGCATAGTCTTTATAGATGAGCTGGACTCGATTGCGCCGAAAAGAGAAGAAGTTACCGGCGAAGTGGAGCGCAGGGTAGTTGCGCAGCTTCTTGCAATGATGGACGGCTTGAAGTCGAGAGGTCAGGTCGTTGTTATAGGAGCGACAAACCGACCAAATGCAATTGACCCAGCTCTGCGCAGACCTGGAAGATTTGATAGAGAAATTGTAATCGGCGTTCCTGACAGAAATGGAAGGAAGGAAATCCTGCAGATACACACGAGAGGAATGCCGCTCGCAGAGGACGTTAATTTAGAACATTTAGCGAACATAACGCACGGCTTTGTAGGTGCTGATTTTGAATCTCTCACAAAGGAATCTGCGATGCGTGCTCTGCGAAGGATTTTACCAGAAATCGACCTAGAATTAGAGAGCATTCCAGCAGAAGTTTTGAATAAACTTACTGTAACCCAGAAGGACTTCATGGACGCATTAATGGAGATAGAGCCCTCTGCGCTGAGGGAAGTGCTCGTAGAAATTCCAGACATAAAATGGGATGATATTGGCGGCTTGGAAGAGGCAAAGCAGGAGTTGAGAGAAGCTGTGGAATGGCCGCTGAAGTATCCTGACCTGTTCACGCACATGAACGCCCAGCCGCCGAAGGGGATTCTCATATACGGTCCTCCAGGAACTGGAAAAACGCTGCTTGCAAAAGCGGTAGCGAACGAGAGTGAGGCAAATTTCATAAGCGTTAAAGGTCCTGAATTTCTGAGCAAGTGGGTCGGAGAAAGCGAAAAGGCTGTTAGAGAGACCTTCAGAAAGGCGAAGCAGGCAGCACCCTGCATAGTCTTCTTCGATGAGCTCGACGCTGTTGCGCCGACAAGAGGAACGGGCTTTGATTCGCATGTAACTGAAAGAGTAATCAGCCAGGTTCTGACAGAATTAGACGGCCTGGAGGAACTGCACGGAGTTGTGGTAATTGCAGCCACGAATCGACCTGATATGGTCGACCCTGCGCTGCTTCGGCCGGGAAGATTCGACAGACTGGTTTACATACCTCCGCCTGACGTTAAATCTAGGGAAGACATATTTAAGATACATGCAATCAAAAAGCCACTCGCCAGCGATGTCTCGCTGCAAAAGCTTGCAGAGGTTACCGACGGCTATACTGGTGCAGATATTGCAGCAGTTTGCAACGAAGCAGTCATGCTCGCAATAAGGGAGTACGTCAAGAAAGGCAAGAAACTGGATAAGAAAGTACTTAAGAAAGAGCTGAAGGTTGAGATGAGACATTTCGAGGAAGCTCTGAAAAAGTTAAGACCTATATCTGAGGCAGAGCTAAATAAGTACAAGGGAATTGCCCAGAGCTTCGAGAATAGATAGGTGGCATTATGGAAGTTGAACTGAAAGTTGCAGAAGCTATGCAGAACGACGTTGGACGAGGCATAGCCAGGATTGATACCAGAACCAGAGATATACTTGGCATCTCTACCGGCGATGTAATCGAGATAACCGGAAAAAAATCAACAGGTGCGATAGTCTGGCGTGCCTATGCTGAAGACGAAGGTCTGGGAATAATAAGGATGGACGGAATTCTGCGCCAGAATGCCGAAATTTCTCTCGGAGACAGGGTTAAGGTCAAGAAAGTAGCGGCGCACGATGCGAAAAAAGTGGTCTTTGCTCCCACGCAAGCTATCAGATTTTCAATTGGATTTGGGGATTTCATAAGGAGAAGATTGTTAGGAAGACCTGTAACTGCAGGAGACAGAATAGTTGTAGGAGTACTTGGAACAACGCTGCCTTTCACAATAAGCCAGACGATTCCTTCAGGAATAACTCGAATCACTGACTACACTGAAATAGTCGTTAGAGAGGAGCCGCTGAAGGGAAGAGCAGGAATACCGAGCATAGCGTACGAAGACATAGGCGGTCTCAGGGGTGAAGTCCAGAAAGTAAGGGAGATGATTGAGCTGCCCATGAAGCATCCGGAGCTATTTGACAGACTCGGCATCGAGCCGCCGAAAGGGGTTCTACTTCACGGACCTCCCGGAACTGGCAAGACTCTAATCGCAAAGGCTGTGGCAAACGAAACCAACGCATTCTTCATCTCACTTAACGGTCCAGAGATAATGAGCAAGTTTTACGGAGAGAGCGAAGAAAACTTGCGCAAGATGTTTAAAGAGGCAGAAGAAAACGCTCCGAGCATAATTTTCATAGACGAAATCGATGCAATTGCGCCGAAGAGGGAAGAGGTGCACGGCGAGGTTGAGCGCAGGGTAGTTGCGCAATTGCTAGCGCTGATGGACGGGCTTAAATCCAGAGGAAAAACCGTGGTTATAGGAGCGACGAATAGACCGGATGCTCTCGACCCAGCTCTGCGCAGACCTGGAAGATTTGATAGAGAAATTGTAATCGGCGTTCCTGACAGAAATGGAAGGAAGGAAATCCTGCAGATACACACGAGAGGAATGCCGCTCGCAGAGGACGTTAATCTAGACGAGCTTGCAAATGTAACCCACGGCTTCGTTGGAGCTGATCTGGAAGCTCTATGCAAAGAATCTGCAATGGGTACTCTCAGGAAAGTGCTGCCTGAAATTGACTTAAAAGATGAAACAATTCCACCCTCGATTTTAGAAAAACTGCAGGTAACGAAAGAAGATTTTATCGAGGCGCTCAAATTAGTTGAACCCTCTGCGCTGAGGGAAGTTTTCATAGAAATACCTAATGTGAGATGGGATGATGTGGGAGGCTTGAAAGAAATAAAGCAGGAGTTAAGGGAAGCTGTGGAATGGCCTATTAAAAACCCTCAGGTATTTACTAAGATGGGAATAAAGCCGCCGAAGGGAGTGCTCATATTCGGACCTCCAGGGTGCGGAAAAACTCTGCTCGCAAAGGCTATTGCGAACGAGAGCGAATCGAATTTCATAAGCGTTAAAGGTCCTGAGATTCTCAGTAAGTGGGTGGGGGAGAGTGAAAAGGCTGTGCGCCAAATTTTCAAGAAAGCCAAGCAGGCTGCGCCGACGATAGTTTTCATAGACGAACTCGATGCTATATCCTCGATGAGGGGTCTTGAGGTAGGAAGCAGGGTTGGGGAGCGGGTTCTCAATCAGTTGCTGACTGAAATGGACGGCATGGAAGAGCTGCACAGTGTTGTAGTAATCGCAGCCACAAATCGACCGGATATGCTTGACCCAGCGCTTCTGCGTCCCGGTCGCTTTGACAAGCTTCTGCTGGTACCAGCGCCGGACGAGGAAGCCAGGTTGGAGATATTCAAGGTGCACACCAAGAACATGCCCCTCGACGAGAGCGTAGACTTAAACAAGCTGGTTAAACAAACCAACAGCTATGCCGGCGCAGACATCGAAGGTCTGTGCAGAGAGGCTGCGATGCTTGCGATTAGAGAGAGTCTGGTTGGAGGAGACCTCGAAACCAAGAAGGTAGGCATGGAGCACTTCGCAGAAGCCATGAAGAAGATAAGACCGAGCGTAACTAAAGAGGTTGCACTCTCTTATGAGGGCTTTTTAAGACGCTGCGAAACCAAAGAGCTGGAAAAGCTGAGCTACATGAGGTAAAACATGCAACATAACATGAAGTTGAATTATATTTTGTTAATCGCAGTAGTTTTTGTAAGTTGCGTATCTCAATCTGAGACTCCAGAAACAGCGCTGAGAGAAACTCAACCTATTGAACCACCTAGAAGATATTAAATAATCTTGAGAAAATAAAAAAAGAAATTATTAAGAAAATTCTTTTGGACATAGCAAAAGAAGACAGGGAGCAAGAAAAAAATAAGGTGATATTATGGTAAAATTATGGAGATGTGAAATTTGTGGAGATCCCTATATTGGAGAAAGCCCGCCAGATAACTGCCCATTTTGCGGGGCACATATAAAATACATAAAAGAAGCAAAAGTAGCCAGAGTCAATTTTGATGTTAAACTAAATGAGAAGGATAAAGCAAATGCTGAACATGCTATGCTGGTAGAAGTAAGCAATTCTGCATTTTATTTCTGCGCTGCTGAAAAAACGGATGATGCGGAAGGAAAATTATTGTTCAAAGCCCTGGAAAAAGTGGAAGCAGAACATGCCAGCGTTTGGAAGAAGATATTAAAGCTTGATAGCGTGTCTCAAGGGAAAGAATCATGTCATATAAGCAATAAGGAAAATTTAGAGGAATCTCATGCAAGAGAGACAAGAGCTATTGAATTTTATAAAAAAGCAGCTGCAGAATCTGAAAATGAGAGAGTAAAACAGATATTTGAAGCATTTGTTGAAGTAGAGACAGATCATTTGCAGCTTTCAGAGGATAAATATGGAAACAACTAAGTTTTACATTTTACCAAAACTGCCTTATGAATATAAGGATTTAGCGCCATCTATATCTGAAGAACAATTAAAAGTACACCACCAAAAGCATCATCAGGCATACGTTAATGGTGCAAATGCGATATTCGAGAAACTTGACAAAGCACGAGAAGATGGTACTGATCTGGATTTTAAAGCTACTTTAAAGGAACTCTCGTTCAACGTAGGAGGGCATTTACTACATTCATTGTTCTGGGGCAATTTAGCACCGACTGGCAAATGCCGTGGAAAGCCAACTGAGATTTTAGGCGATGCTATAGAGAAGGAGTTTGGGAGTTTTGAAAGATTTAAAAGGGAATTTGCTCAAGCCGCTGTTAGCGTAGAAGGCTCTGGATGGGCAGCACTAACCTACTGCAAGCAGACTAATAGACCAATAGTAATGCAGATTGAGAAGCACAACACTAACGTTTACCCCATGTTCAGAATTTTAATGGTTCTCGATGTCTTTGAGCATGCATACTATATTGATTACAGGAATGAAAGAGCCAAATTTGTCGATGCATTCTGGAGCATCGTAAATTGGGATGAAGTAAACAAAAGGCTTAAAGAATTATTGAAATAGCCTATGATTCGCTATGTGGTGCGTGTCATAAGGCTCTATGTGAACCAATACATATGAAATTTCTGGAAAATTTTCTTTTATCTTATTTTGAACTTCATGCGCAATTTTATGCGCTTCACTCAGGGGTAAGTTTTCATCGACACAAACATGCAAATCCACATTGAAGTATGCCCCTATGCCGTGTATTTTTATGCGGTGAATTAACTTAACTCCGCTCATGCTTGAAACAAATTTTTCAATTTTATCGTTGAGTTCTGGATAAGATACCGTACCCATTAACTGCAAAATATTATCTTTCCCTACGTTGAAGCCGATGAGGACAATCACCGCTGCTACGAGCAGTCCTGCTGCCGGGTCCAAGAATGGATAGCCGTTCCTCGCTCCTATTATTCCAACCAGTACAACTAACGAAGAGTATACATCGCTTCTGTGGTGCTGGGCATCTGCGCCGAGTGCAGGGCTTCGAATATGCTTGGCGATTTTAATGGTGTAGCGGCTCATCAACTCCTTGAATATTATCGAAAAAATCGTTGCATAAATAGCTATGGACTTAGGAATTGGAGGCTGGGTGTAAATTTTACCAACAGCATATTTCGCAAACTCTAATCCGAGAATGATTAGAAAGATAGATATGACGAATCCTGTGAGGGGCTCCACATCGCCATGGCCGTACTGGTGCTCCCTATCTGGCGGTCTGCGCGATGCCCTGAGTCCAAACCATGTTACTGCGGAAGCTATTATGTCCGAGAAAGAGTGCAAAGCATCTGCAATTACAGCAGTGCTGCACGCAACCACACCTACAATAAATTTAAATGCCGAAAGAACTACGTTCCCAAATACCCCAACCAACGCTGCCCTCTCACCAAGTTTTCCTCTTTTTTCCATTTTCATTTTCCTTTCCTCAACTTCGCAATAAAAAATCCCTGCGTTCCATGGATGTGCGGGTAGAATCTCTTAGCCTTTCGCATTTCTTTACTGAGCTCTTTTCCATAGCAGGTTGCGAAGGCTTCTTCTCCGTACTGCACGCTCTCAAGCCTCAGCCCAAGCTCAAGGGCGTGCTGCGCAATAAACTCATTCTCCTCGGGTAAAAAGCTGCAGGTCGTGTAAACCAGAGTTCCTCCATCGAGCAGCACACCATAGGCTGCTTCAAGAAGTGACCTCTGCGCAGCGGTACAGTTTGCAACGTCTTCGCTGGTTTTCTGTGCCGCCTCCGGATTTTTGAAAACGGTACCTGTCCCTGTGCACGGGGCATCAAGCAATATCTTGCTGAATTTTATGCCGAGCTCCTGCACATTCAGAGCATTCGTTCTTATTGTTATCACATTTTCAACTCCCATTCTGCTTATGTTTGAGCGGAGAGATTTCATGCGCTCTCTGTTAAGCTCGATAGAAATTATAGTGCCCCTGTTGCACATGAGCTGCGCTAAGTGGGTGGTCTTTCCTCCGGGTGCTGCCGTCATATCCAGAATAACCTCGCTACTCTGCGGCTCAAGAACCTCGCATGCATACATAGAAGTAGCGTCCTGGATGAAGTAATATCCGAGCAGGTACTCTGTGGTTGCACCGACCGAGAAGGGAGATGCCTTGACAAAGTAGCCGTGCCTTGTCCAGGGTATCTTCTGAAGTTTTATGCCTTTTTTCTCCAGCCTCGGTATTAGCACTTTTTCAGAAGTTTTTAGGGTATTTATTCTTATAGACTGCTCGAGAGGCATGCCTAAGTTCGCAATGACTTTTTCTGAAAAAAACTGCCTGTACTTCTCCATTAGAAAGTCGGAATACATGCTTAGTAATATATATTCAGAAATATATCTTTTGCATATGCTGGAAATCGAAGCGAAGGCGAGAGTCTCGAATCAAGGAAAAATTAAGAGCAAGCTCATAGAGCTTGGAGCAAAATTCTTGAAAAAAGAAGAGCAGGAGGACATTTACTTCGATCACCCCGCAAGAGATTTTGCAAAGAGCGACGAGGCGCTGAGGATTAGGAAAATTGGAAAAGACTCTTACCTAACTTACAAAGGACCGAAGCTCGACAAACTCACAAAGACGAGAGAAGAGCATGAATTTAAATTTTCTGGCTTTGAAGAAGCGAAAGAAATTTTAAAGAAATTGAAATTCAGAGAAGTTGCGACGATAAGAAAGCAAAGAGAATATTATGCCCTGCAAAACTTTATCATTGCGCTGGATGAAGTCGAAGATTTGGGCAGCTTCATAGAGGTTGAGAAAAAAGCAGGGCACTATACTCCTGAGGAAATTATAGCCTTTTTAAAGAAGCTTGGAGTTGAGGATGGTAGCATAGAGAGAAGGTCGTATCTCGAACTAATTCTCAAAAGCTGACAAACTCAAAATTTATTTTGTCGTTGATGCGTACTCTTGCGCAGCCCATGTGCAGCGGACCTGAGTTAATCACCAGCGTTCTCCCTATCCAATCAAAGCCCCTTGCCTCGTGTGCATGCCCGCACAGGACAATGTCTACCTGATTTTTTTCAACGAATTCCCTTACTTTCCTGCTTCCGATGTGCGCTCCTGAGCCGCCTGTATCCACTGCTGTGTTGTGCGGCGGTGAATGAGAAACCAGAATTTTGTGCTTTTGAGCCTTGATTTTTTCAAACCCCTGCTTCAAAAACTCTTCGAGTTTTTCTTCAGAATATTCCTGCGGCGTATCGAAGGGCGTTGCACCCGAGCCTCCCACGCCGAAAAAGCCTATTTCCTTGAAGACCCTGCCGCTGGAATGCAGGTCTATGTCTAACTCTGCCAGGACTTCATTTACCTCTGGCAAATCGCAGTTCCCGGGCACCGCAAAGACTTTCTTGTTAATCTTGAAGAGTTCCTCCAGCGCAGCCTTCGCCTTTTCCCTGCCTCCGAAATGGGTTATATCGCCGCTGAGCACGATAATATCTACCCTAGCCAAGGGCTTCAATTTCTTGATATTTTCTATTCTGCCGTGCAGGTCAGAGATGCAGAGTACTCGCATAATAATCACTCACACAACACCTTTTTAAAATTTTGCATGGGAAAAAGGTACCTATTGTTAAATCCTGTACTCGCAGCCGCAGCAATGGCATTCAGCTCTGTCTCTGTCGTAACGAAACATGATCTAAACATCACCACCCGTATTCCCCGATTAGAGGCACGAAGACACAGCTTCCTAGATTTCTCTTCTCTATTTTATTCTCTGTTTTCTCAATCAAAATCAGTTCTTGCATATATCTCGAGCCGATTGGGATAAGCAGCTTGCCTCCAACCTTCAGCTGCTCTACCAGGGGTTTCGGTATATCAGGCGCTCCTGCCGTAACAAAGATTCGGTCGTAAGGAGCCTCTTTCTCATGCCCCCTCGTTCCGTCGCCTATGATTATCTGGACCTGCTCGCACCCTGCTTTCTCCATATTCTCTTTCGCTTTTTCTGCCAGCCTTGCTATTCTCTCAACCGCAAAAACCGAGCCTTTTTTTACTATGTGCGCAACTATGCAGGCGTGGTAGCCTGTGCCTGCGCCGACTTCCAAAACTTTGTGGTCTTCCCGCAGCTCTAATGCATCGCACATCATCGCAACCATGTGCGGAGCAGAAATAGTCTGCTCCTCGCCCACCGGCAGGGGTCGGTCCTCGTAGGCATGTTTCTCTAAATCCTCTGGAACGAAAAGATGGCGGGGAACTTTTCTCATAGCCTCCGCCACTTTCTCGCTCCGCAAGTAGCCAAAAGCAGCCAGCCTTTCAACCATCTCTATTCTTTCTTCTTCGTACATGCTACCAACAATTTTTTTATAGGAATACGTAATTTACTTCTGTGGTAGAGACAATTATATCTTACGGACACGAGAACATAACTTCAAAGCATGCTACTACGCTGGAAATAACCAAAGACAAAGAGATAACGAAGAATGCAGACTGCATTATAGGAGTTAAAGCAGACAAAGGTATCTCTGAGCTGAGCGAAAATTTCAAGCAGAATGCGAGGAATGAGAAAAGCGTAATAAAGGTTGTTTTGCAGGCTGGGAATATAACCGAGACCATAATCGGAAGAGGGCATCCTGATTTATCTTTCTCACACGAGACTGACATAGTGATAAGGAAAAGCGCATTCATCTGTCCGAGAACGCTTATGATAAAAGCAGATAAAAGTGCAAGAGAGCTTGACAGAAGGTTGATAAATTTATTAAAGGACAGAAAGCAGAAATTAATAGTCGAAATTTCAATCGTAGAAAATTTACCTGAGGGTAAATTTTCATACGATTAAAAATGCCACCGTAACTCAGCTGGCAGAGTGCCTGTCTCGTAACAGCACAGCCCTTTTGCTTTCGCAAAAGCGCTGGCGGAAAAGGAAATGATGGTCAACCTTTCTGAAGGTTGCGGGAGAACAGGATGTCGCGGGTTCGACTCCCGTCGGTGGCTTTTCTCAATTCCGTCAGGAAGCTGGCGCTTGCGTGAGCAAGACCGAATTGTCTTGCGCCTACCTTCGGTAATGCCAGCTTCCTCACGGAAGGGCACTTCGCCCTCGTTTCTTCGAAACGAGCACTCGTGCCGAGACCCAATACTAGTTGGTACGCATGACTTATGAACTTGCTAACGCAATACCGTAAGGTAGTGCGTTAGACTCACGGTCTTGCTAACGCAAGGGTGTCGGCATGAGGACGCATTCGTTCTGCAGGAACGAGAGCGTGAGCGACACTCATGCCCTCGCTCCTTCAGAGCGAATGCATTCGACCATTCTGTTGCGAAAAGCTTGCGGACGAAATGCTGACAATAGAAAGATTTTTGTTAAAGTAATGCAACAAAAAATAGCGATGTACCGGGAAAAAGAATTGGTCGGCAAGGAAGTAGTCGATTCTGAGGGCAGCATATTAGGAAAAATAATTGCCCTAATAGCCAAAGAAGGCAGCCAGTATATCGTCGTTGGGGAGAAAAAATTTCTTTTGGGGAAAAGTAGAGCGCTTAAAAGCAAGAATGTGGTAATGATTCCATGCGACGAAATTGCAACCATCCACGACATGGTGATGCTTTCCCGGAGCAGGGCAGAACTTAAAGTTTGAGCATTAATGTAGAAAGAACGCCTGCGAATATAAAGCTCAAAGTTGAAGCTAGCGCTGCGCCATCTACCCCATACAGAGGAATTAACGCCAAATTGAGAATCACGTCGAGAATCGCCGCAACAAGCAGAATTCGCATTGGAATCTTCGGCTTGCCCAAGCCCTGAAAGATTCCAGAATTCAAAGTAAAGATTCCGAGAAAAGCTGTGCCTACCATCAGAATTTCAAAAGCCCTTACGGCCTGTGTGTAGTCTTCTTGGAAAAGTGTCGTTATTATAAATTCTGAGAAATATATTGAGAGCAGGGTCGCAGGAATAAGCACCAGAAGCGAGAGCTTGTATGCATATTTAATCTGCTTTTTTATTTCTCTGTAATTCCTCAAAGCCTTGAGCTCAGAAATCGAAGGCAGCAGAGTAGCATACATGGCTGTGGAGAAAGCGAGGACCAAGCGAGACGTGGGCGAGGCTGCTGAGTAAATGCCGACTTCTTTTGGCGTTAGATAAAAGCCGAGAAGTATGACATCGATGTATGCGAGAACAAAGGCAGACAGCGCAGTTGCAGAGACAGGAATAGAAAAGTAGAAAACTTCCTTGAAACTTTCAAAACTAAAAGAGGAAAACTTCTGTTGTATCTTTCTGAAAAACAGATATGCAAGCAGTGCAGTCGCTATGAATCCGAGGGTCGAGCCGAGAATAGCATTTACTGCGCTTAAACCATAGTAAACCAGCACAAGTGCAAAAATAATCCTGAGCACCTGCTCTGTGACCAGAGTTGCGCTCATGTGGCTGAATTTTTTAAAGCCCTGAAAAACGCCGGTATATACTGCGATTAATACCCCGAACGGCAGCGCTATGGAAGAAATCTTCAGCGGCTTTACAACGTTTGGGTCGTGGAAAATGTAAATTCCTATCGGGTCTGCGAGGATATAGAAAGCTGCTCCAAAAGAAATCCCCAGCAGGGTGTAAAAAAACAGAGAGGATGAAATCACAGAATCTCTCTTGTTATAATCCTTCTTTGCTTCGTATCCTGAAACAAACTTCGCAATGCTCGGAGCTATTCCGGAAGAGGTCAAAATAACAACCATGTACTGCAGGGGCAATGCAAGATTGAGAAGACCGAATTCGTAGGGAGTCAGCATCCTGCCCATCAAAATTCGATAGACGTAGCCGCCTATTCTGACACTCAAGTTGCTTAAAGTTAGTACCAGGCTTCCCTCGAGCAATCTCATAGGTTTGAGTTCTACGCTGCTCCATTTATAATTGACGTAGGGGGTCAGACATGCTGGATTCACGACCCCTACGTCTGTGTACTGACGAAAGGTTTAAGTTTACTTCGGGGATAAGAAGTCTTGTGGAAAAATTTCGATCAGAAAAAATAAAAACGGCAGCTATGCTTGCTGCTATATTCCTGCTCGGATTTAGCGTTGTATATCTTTCGCACGGTCCAAGGCTGAGCGACCCTGATGCTTACTTTCAGTATCGAATGGCGCAGTACGTCTTAGAAGAAGGCAGGGTGCCAGAGCTCTATACGCTGGCGTACTATCCGGAAGGAAGGCGCCCTTGGATTCAGGACACCCTCGTGGTGCCTTATTTTTTTGCTTACACTTATAAACTTCTTGGAGCGCCTTTTGGCTTATCGCTTATGGAGTATGCGATGGTTTTCCCAGCAATCTTCGGCGGGGGCTTGGCTTCTGTCTTCCTCTGTCTAGCTGCGAGCGAGCTTTTCGGCAGGAGAGTGGGTCTCCTTTCTGCCCTCATTTACTCTTTCATTCCACTTTCGCTGAGCAGAGTATATTCAGGTACTATAGACAAAGAGGTGCTGTACGGCTTTTTCGTTTATCTGTCGCTCTACTTCTTCGTAAAATCCTATAAAAATGGATTCTCGATTAAAAATCTAAAAACGCTGCTAGCGCCTGTGCTGAGCGGAATATTCTTCGGCTTCGCATATGCAAACTGGAGCGGAGGAGCATATATTGTGCTCGTCATCTCTGTAGCTGCTGCGATATACTACGTTTTTGAGAGAAACGTGAATATAATGAGGTCTATAATAGTGATGGTGGCTGCGGGAGGTGTCGTGATGAAGCTGGTGCAGCCGGCGAAGTACGGTTTAAAGTTGTTCATAAGCGACACTGAATTTGTAGTAGCAGTGGCGGTATCCGCAATTCCGCTGATGTCTGTAATGCTGTCTGATTTTTTGAAATCTAAATATAAAAGAGATTTGCACTGGCTAAAGATATGTGCGGCTATTTTTATATTCCTTACTATAATTGCTTTTCCTCTGGGAAAGGGAGAAGCTGTTACATGGATATTCAACCAGCTAGCAGGTTACGCGCAGCTCGGTAAAGGAGCTCAAGCAGACATATACATGGCAACGGTAGCTGAGTCGCAGCCCACGCATTTCCTTGGCGGCGGTGATACGCTGCTCCAGAAAATTGCCAGCGGGGATTTATTCATACATTTGAATCTAATACTTTTTGTAATACCACTTGGAGTTTTTTTACTGCTCAAAAGAGAAAAGAATTTTCCAGTAGTATTCGCATTGGTCTGGATTATCAGCGGATTTCTGGCTGCGCATCAAGGAAAGCGCCTGCTCTTCTTCTTAGCGCCTTCTGCTGCCGTGGTAGCAGGCTTTGCCTTCATTTCAACGTTTGACTGGCTAAAGAGAGAAGAAAGAAAAATCCAGCAAATGCTAAAATCCAAAAAGCAGAAATATGCAGCAGAGCGAAGGGCAGGAAATATAAAAGCTGCACATTTGATTGTGCTCTTCATAGCGTTTGCAGTCATATTTTCCACGCTTGACGCTACCGTGGCTTCTGTCGGTTTTAGAAAAAGCGATTTGCCGACGCCGTGGTACGATGCACTAATGTGGACCAGGCAAAACACTCCCGAGGATTCAGTAATTCTCTTCTGGTGGGATTACGGATACTGGTTCCAGGCAGTTGCGAACAGGTACACTGTTGCAGACGGCGGGGGCAACGTAGAAAGGAATACCATTCTGGCTAAGATGTTTACCTCGCCGGAAGAGGACGCAATGGAATACATCAAAAAATTTGTCGACTACGAAAAGGTGCCCACGTACATGGTCGTCAGCTATGAGGAATTTGGAAAGAGTGGAGCGATAAATCGAATAGCGCAGGACGAGCTGTACATAGTAACTTTTTCAGTTCGCAGGTCAGGAGACGTAAACCAGGACAACAAAAACATCGCAGACATATTTGCTCGAAACAAAATAACAACCTACTACATCGTAGGCATGCGGGATTTTTATCAAATCTGGGCGCTGCTCCAGGTCGATGAAAATAAAAATTATCGCCCAGAGTGGAGCGAGAAATTGCTAGTAAAGCTGCTGTCATTCAGCGTAATTAAAAATGGAGAAATAAAGCTAGCTAGAGAAGACTTGAAGCACTTCGAATTGGTTTATACTGACCAGTACGGCTACATTTATATCTACAAGGTGAAGTAAATGAGAATCCTCGTAACGGGCGGCGCTGGATTCATAGGCTTCGTACGCAGCAGAATTTATATACGTATCTGTTGTTAAACGTTGCAGTTTTAAATGGTGAGGATATGTCTAAAGGCGCAATAAAAATGAAATACCGCTATATTACGAAAGACGAGAAAATTCAAGGTGGCGAACCTATTGTTAAGGGGACCCGCTTTCCGGTGAGGTCTGTTGTATTTTATACGATAAAGGAGGGCATGCTGCCAGAAGAAGTAGTAAGAGAATTTCCGCAACTGAACCTTGCCGCAGTTTACGAAGCTCTGTCCTACTATTACGACAATAGGCAAGAAATAGACGAGTTAATCGAGGAACATATGGAGCAAGCATGGCAGTGAAGCTCTACATAGACGAGGATGTTCGTCCCTTACTTGCGGAGGTGCTCAGGCAAAGAGGGTACGATGCTATAAGCGCAGTTGAGGAGGGACTCATCGGATTGAGTGATGAAGAACAAATTTTGCAAGCAGCTAAGCAAAGGCGAGCTCTTCTTACACATAATATAAAAGACTTCGTAAAACTCCATCCAAAATTTTCCACGCAGCATTATGGAATTATTTTATCCGATCAAATTGCCTTTAAAATTCTGCTCCGGAGAGTGCTCAAATTTCTCTCCGTTGCAAAGCAAAACCAAGTCAAAGGAAATCTAATTTGGCTAGGCAGTTTTGATTGAATTTTCTGCAAGAGGTAAGTACATGAGAATCCTCGTAACGGGCGGCGCTGGATTCATAGGCTCGCATATCGTGGATGCGCTTGTGAACGAAAACCATGAAGTTGTGGTGTACGACAATCTCGAGCCGCAGGTGCATGAAGGCAAAAAGCCAGAATATCTTAATCCAAAAGCAGAGTATATATTTGCAGATATTAGAGATAGCAGTGCTTTGAAAAATGCAATAGAAGACGTTGAAGTTATTTTCCACGAAGCTGCGGCAGTTGGCGTGGGGCAGAGCATGTACCAGATTCAAAAATATGTGGATGTAAATACTCTGGGAACTGCAAAGCTACTAGACATTCTCGTAAATGAAGAGCATGACGTGAAAAAGCTGCTCGTTGCCTCCTCAATGAGCATATACGGAGAGGGAAAGTATGAGTGCGAGGACTGCGGCGTTGTTTATCCAAAGCTGCGGCCGAGGGAACAGCTCAAAAAAAGAGAATGGGAGATGAAGTGCCCTTCCTGCGGCAAGGACGTGAAAGCTCTGCCGACAGATGAAGAAAAGCCCCTGCATTCTACCTCGATTTACGCCATAACAAAAAAGGACCAGGAAGAGATGTGCCTTACCATAGGAAAGGCTTACGGGATACCCACAGTAGCCCTGCGCTATTTCAATGTCTACGGCGAGAGGCAGGCTTTATCTAACCCCTACACCGGCGTCTGCGCAATCTTCTCCTGCAGGATAAGAAATAACAATCCGCCGGTTATATTCGAGGACGGCTTGCAGAGCAGAGATTTTATTTCGGTGCACGACGTAGTTAAGGCTAATTTACTGGTTTTGAAAAAAAACAAGGCAAATTATGAGGCGCTCAACGTCGGCACCGGCAGGGCTACCAGCATAAAAAAAATTGCAGAAATTCTGATTAAGCTCTACGGAAAAAAACTCTCTCCTATAATCGCAAATAAATACAGGGAAGGAGACATAAGGCACTGCTTTGCAGATATAAGCAGGATTAGCCGATTGGGATTCAAGCCGGAAGTAAAGTTCGAGGAGGGAATCAAAGAGCTTGCAGAATGGGTAAATGCGCAACCTAAATGCGAGGTTGCGGATAGATTTGAGAAAGCGCAAAGAGAGCTGGAAGAGAGGAAATTGACATTGTAGGTGAGTACATGAAAATCCTAATTACAGGCGGCGGGGGCTTCGTTGGCTCGCATGTGGCAGAACTTATATAGTTGTTAAATAGACATTTACTGAGGTGCCACATATGGAAGCAGCAATAATAGATAAATTCCCATTGTTTGAGAACTATAAGAAAAAAGAGAAGTTCTTCACTGTGCTTGGGTTGCTCTTTAGCAGGCAGGTGACGCTCGCTAAAGCCGCAGAGCTTCTCGAAATGCCCAGAGAAGAATTTTCTAAGGTTCTTAAACTCATGGGGCTTGAATACTCTTATTTGACTAAAGAGGAAGCGCACTACGAAAGGGCAGAGTCTGAGCGGTTGTAGAGGAATTTTAATGATTGCCGTTTCTGATGCTTCTCCTTTTTTTGAAAAAATTTGCATTCCTGAAGGAGTAGACCGAGAGATTTCTGAAAAGGATGATGAATATAAAAGAGTGAGAGAATTGATTGAGCGTGGATTTATTGAAGTCCTGCCAGTAAAAAATAAAGATTTAGTCAAAATTCTCAACTCGGAACTTGGCGCCGGAGAATCAGAGTCGATAGTACTGTGCAGGGAAATTAAAGCCAAATATGTACTGCTCGACGACTCGAATGCAAGGCTCTGTGCAAGGTCATTTGAAATCGATGTTATAGGCACACTTGGCATAATTCGTGCTCTGCTGAAGAAAGGAATTATAAGAGAAGACCCTAAGGAGATTTACAAGAAGTTAAAATCAGCTGACTTCTGGATATCAAGAGAGCTATTCTCAAGTATATTTGAAGAGTGATAATATGAAAATCCTCGTAACAGGCGGCGCAGGCTTCGTGGGTTCTCACGCAGCAGAATACTATGCGTTGAAGAATGAAGAAGTAGTTGTATTCGACAACTTATCGAGAGCAAAAATTTTGGGCTCTAGCGCAAAGAATTCCACATACAACTGGAATTACCTCAAAAAATATGATAACGTCAAATTGATTGAAGGGGATATCCGGGACAGGGATGTTCTTGAGAAACTTGTAAAGGATGTGGATGCAATTATTCACACCGCTGCCCAAGTTGCAGTAACGACTTCTGTCAAAGACCCCCGAACTGATTTTGAAATCAATGTTTTGGGCACTTTTAATGTCCTTGAGGCATCGAGAAAATCTAAAAGCAGCCCTGCAGTTTTGTTCTGCTCCACAAACAAAGTCTATGGCGACAATGTGAACAAAATACCTGTCAAGGAAGAAAAAACAAGATACGTTTTTTCTGACGAAAGATACAAAAATGGTATTCCAGAAAGCTTTCCAACCGACCTGTGCGAGCATACTCCTTACGGCTGCTCCAAATTTGCAGCAGACGTTTACGTGCAGGATTATGGCAAAAGAAGAGAAGTAGATACCGGGGTATTTCGTATGTCGTGCATCTATGGTACTCGTCAATGGGGCTGCGAAGACCAGGGCTGGGTGGCGCATTTTGTTATCTCTACGCTTACAAACAAACCGCTGACAATCTACGGCGACGGCAAGCAAGTAAGAGATGTTTTATATGTAACCGACTTGGTAAAAGCATATGATGCGTTTCTCAAAAAGAGAGATAAATATTCTGGAGAGGTCTACAACATCGGCGGGGGTGCAAAGTTTACTGCCTCCTTGCTGGAATTGCTGGACATGCTGGAAAAAGAAACTAGCAAAAAAAGCAAGATTACTTTCGATGAATGGAGACCAAGCGACCAGAGGGTGTACATCTCAAATATTTCGAAAGCAAAAAAAGAGCTTGGTTGGAAGCCCGATGCTTATATTAAAGATGGTTTACGGTTACTCTTGGGATGGATAAAAGATAACAAACACATTTTTTAAGGTAGCTGCGATATGCCACCTATAGAGGGATTAAAAAAAATAGTTAAAGCCGCTGGATTGGTCTTTATAAGCCTTATATTCTCTAAGGCACTAACGTACTCTTATAGGTTAATTGTAGCCAGAATTGGAGTAGAATCGTATGGAATACTGTCTATAGGGATAATATTTTTGGGTCTCGCAAATACCCTGTCCTTACTTGGTTTGAGCACCGGTGTAGTGAGATACGTCTCATATTATAGGGGTAAGGAGTCTCCAGAAGGTATAAAAGGCGCTATAACCTCCGGATTAAAAATTAGCCTCTTTCTCAGCCTGCTCACTAGTGCTGCCATATTTTTAACAGCTTCTTGGATATCGACATCTGTATTTAATGCGCCCGCTTTAGTGCCAGTACTACGAATTTTTGCTATAATTGTCCCATTTTCCGCATTAAGCCTGATACTTCTAAACGTGTTGATTGCGTTTGAAAAGGTGAAGTATTATGTTTCTGTAAAAAATATATTGGAATCTATTGTTCTTATAGTATCGACGGCTGTAATAATTTATCTAGGGTATGGGATCTTAGGCGCCGCTATAGCATACGCACTAGCGATAGTTAGTACGTTTCTAATATCATTATACTTGCTGGAAAAGCGGGTCTTTCCGATATTCAGAACTACTGTCAAATCTGCAGGCATTGGAAGAGAATTACTGTATTACTCTTGGCCATTAACATTTACAGGACTTCTATCAACAATTATCGGCTCTGCCGACTCAATAATGATAGGCTACTTCCTAACTGTCTCGGATACTGGTATCTATAATGCAGCTGTACCAACAGCTAGTCTGTTATTTTTAGTTTCAGGTCCGATGCTGACTCTCTTTATGCCGATAATCGCAGAATCGTACGGCAGAGGGGAAATAAAAGAACTGAAAGCCGTGTACAGGAGGATAGCCAAATGGATATTCTTCATTAACTTCCCAATCGTACTGCTGATTGCGGCTTTTTCAAAGGAAATTCTAAACATTTTATTTGGCTCTGCTTACGCTGCAGGAAGTTCGGCGCTTATATTCTTGATTATTGGATATTTTATATACTCTATTTTCGAACCATCACGAAATATTCTGCTAGTAATAAAAAAGACAAAACTACTCTTACTCGCATCAATAATAGCAACAGTACTCAATATAATATTTAACTATCTTCTTATACCCGTGTATGGGATAACCGGCGGGGCGATAGCAACTTGCATAGCATTTTCTATCAGCGGCATCATCTACGGTATCTTCACCTATCAATTTATGAAGATACATCCTGTGCAAACTATATATGTGAGGTCTATCTTTGCTGGTATACTATCGTTGCTTGTATTAAATCTTTTAAATAAGGCGCTTACATTATACGTCTTACCTAAGCTGATAGTACTGTCTCTCTTATTCCTAACATCCTACCTGCTTTTACTCATAGTATTTAAAGGGCTTGAGGAAGAAGATATAGAAATTATTAAAATTATAATCAAGAAATTTAAGATAAGATAAAACTAAGTTTTGTCTTGGCTTTTAGCAGCTCCCTAAACAGTATGTTGTAGACATAGCTAAGTCGCTTACCCTTGCTAAAAACGTATTCTTTCTGGAAAAAACCATGGTCCAGTCCTATGTTATTTGAACTCAGATAGGCATTGTGCATTTTTGTTAGCTCGTATCTTTCCCGTAAAGCACTCAAATAATCCTGGTTTATACCGCTCATTTGAGGGTTATTCCAAAAATAAAAATTAATCAAAAAATTTTGAGGCAGGATATTAGGAGTTATATTGCGGGAGTAGATTTTGATCATCTTCTTTACAGCAGTATTTTTTTCCCAGTTATTTACATATATGTTAACAATGCTATGAATCCCTTCAACTTTACATTGCCTGCCGGCATCAAATGTTATGTTATTTTTTATCATAAAATCAAATAGCCTATCAATTAGCTCTGCAGAAATTATTGCCGCTTCCTTTATTGATTCTAATAGTAAATCGTATTTTCTATCATCTAAGCTGAACCAATTTTGCCTCAAATGAACTATCTTTCTTAAAAAATTGTTCCATGACTCGTATTCAATACCTGTTATATTTTTATACATCAAAATTGGGTACCTCATAGAGTATAATCTGCATAGAGCATATCTAACTTTTATCTTCTTTCTCATGTATTTCAAAATAAAATCAAAAGCAAATAATCTGGTAAAATCATATAAAATTTTCCCAAGTATTTTGTTTTTTAGCTCTATATTTTTGTGCAGCAACATTTCGAGAAATTCTCTCGGCCAGTATGAATTTATAAAGTCTACCAAAAAAGTAGCATAAATCATTTCGTTTGTTATGGGTCTTATCTCAATATCCTCGCCGTATATTTTTTTCAAATCGAATGTTGGAAAGATAGCCATAATATTCTGTATAGCTGCTTTGTCAACCAAGCGGAATATATCAAGCAGATAGCTATTTTTAGATACGCAACCTTTTGCAGTTTCTAATATTTTCTTACTATCCGAGACTTTGTCTTTCAATACAACAATTAAATCTACATCCGAGATTCCCGGTGCGGTCAATCCTCCTATTTGATAAATTGAGATTACATCCTCTAACTTAGAAAGTTCTCCAACAAAAGAGTTAATAGCCTGTAGATAATCTTTGGAACCGAGTCTAATCGGCTCGTCTACAAATACAAACTCAGACCTACTTATATTCTCAAGCAAGGAGTTCATAACCATCCTTCCGTTTCCAAATTCTCTATCATCCTTCTAGCCAAAATACTCGATTCGTTCACGATTTCATTCAGATTACAGTCAGCAGATACGCTGTCATATATTTTCCTTTTTTTGAAAAAATAAATAAAAAGCAATATATTTGGATTTGGAAATTCTGAGAGGGTGTATTCAATATTTTCTGGAAAAATACGGTCTAATTTCCAGTTGTCACGTATCCTGCTGATTTTTTCTATGACTCTCCACTCTTCCTTGCTAAAATCCTTCTTAGCAACTTCAAAAGAATATTTTTTATAATAATACTCCCCTCTCGCCTCTAAGTAAAGGCACGGAAGAAGAGTTAATAAGTGAAAGTAATTTTTCCAGTGGTGAGTATTTTTAGGTATAAGGTTTTTCCTCTGCGGCATTTCAGATAACATGCATGCTATGCGTAAAAAACTACGTACATTTCCAATCCGCGAATTGCGCTCGAAGAATATTAATTCCTCAGGACCGTCAAAAACGCTGGTAGCGAATTTGAATAACTCCAATGGAAAATAGTACTGGGGATAAATCTCCATTTCTTGCTCGGCAATTGTAAAAAAACCATGATGCTGGAAGGGGTCCATTAAATATAGCATGGATTTTGCCCTGAAAATGCTATTTCTAAACTTTAATAATCGAGTATTGCTCTCGAGAACATCTTTTTTTATAATAGCTAGAGCATCGATATCGCTCCATCCTTTAACATAATCATGTGTAGATAAACTACCATGAAGATAGAAACCTTTTAACTCCTTGGAAAGATTTTTTTGGAAATGTTCCTTTATAATAAAAACTGGTTTCAGATATTCTCTGTCACGTACTGCATTGTTCCAGTCCACAAATGCACGTATCTTTTCTACTCTGTACTTTTCTCTTTTTATTTTAATATCTCGTAAGAGATTATAGAATTCTAAATATAAAGTAGCAATTATGTTTGATAATAGATTAGGAGAAAGAGAGCGTCCTCTGTTGATGTTCTTAATTAGCTTAAGAGAACTTTCTAGCGGTAAACTATGCTCTCTCTCCAACATTAGTAGTAATTTTGATATGTTTGTAAGAGCGATAGAATTCCTATCTACCAATGGATAAAGTAGTTTGCTAATTCTTGTTAATGAAGAGCCAGTTAAAAAAGAGTCGAGAAGGTAGTGAATCTCGTCTTGTAAAGTAAACAACGTGTACTCTAATTTGTTAACCTCTCTTACGTTCCATTTATTTTGCGATAGGAAAGTCAGCGGATTTAGATAAATGTCATAATTTTTCATTTAATCGTCCTTTTAGAGAAATAAATTTATAAAGTTTCTCTCGATACTCATAATATAACATGAAGATATGTATACTATCCGAGTTCTCTGTAAGCCCTTATATGGAAGGTACTAATAGAGTTACGCTAGGGCTTTCTAGAGAATTAACAAAACAGGGACATACTGTTCATATTGTCTCACCCGCATGGGGGCAAGATAAAACATTAACTAACGAAGTATACGAAATAGACGGTATAAAAATACATATATTCAAAGCACCGTTTTTAAATAATCCTATATTCAGAATAATTTTTTACATAATTAACGGTATAAAAATCTATTTTAAACATGATGTAGATGTCTTCTACGGAACGTATACTCTACCACCTGCAATCGCAGCTTCTGCTCTGGGCTTGATGCTAAGAAAAAAAAGATATGCGGCTATCTATGAACCGGCTGCGTGTAGCAGGACGAACAACCCCATTGTGAAATTTTTACTGTCGAAATTATCTGGTGTAGTAACCCATACAAATACTGTAAAGAGAATGATCGTCGCTAATTTCGGAATTCCTGAAGAATCTATTGCAATTATCCCAGGATTTTATGACGCCGTGCGATTTAGACCCATGGAAAAAAACAAAGAACTGGTCGCAAAACACAACCTAAATAAGAAGTTTGTAGTACTTTTTGTAGGAAGAATTACTGCTCTTAAAGGAGTGCAGTATTTAATAGATGCGATTAGCTTGATAAAAAATGAAAAATTGAAGTTATTGTTAGTGGGCAGGGAAGTAGAGCACGAAAATTTTAGGAACACGGTCGAAAAATTAAATCTTGAAAATATTATCGAGTTTGTAGGTTACGTGCCGGATGAAGAACTACCAAAATATTATAGCGTGGCTGACTGCGTAGTGCTGCCCTCTCTAAGTGAAGGATTTGGAATTGTATTGGCTGAAGCTATGGCCAGTAAAAAACCAGTTATAGCAAGCGATACCCTTCCCCTGCCAGAAGTCGTTGGAGAGGGCGGTATAATCGTGCCGGCTAAGGACTCAAAAAAACTTTCGGCTGCAATTCAAATTTTAATGCAGAATAGAAAATTGAGAGAAGAAATTGCTGAGAAAGCGATAGAAAGAGCGCAAGAATTCAACTCAGAAATAATATTGAGCACGCATGCAAAATTTTTGACGGTATAGTTGTTACTTTATTAGCGAATATAGACTAGTAAAGGTGGTTTATATTAGTACGATTAAAGATACACAAAGAAAAATAGACGAACGCAGCTTATATGAGCGTAGCTATGATAAAAAGTTAAACAAGCCTCTAGACTTTTCGCCCCTAACTTGGATTAAAGGGACAGAGGACCGGAAACTAGCAAGATGCTACGACCTATTAGGCATTTGCACAGATAAAAGAATTCTAGACATTGGGTGCGGCGATGGATTTAGGAGCTTGAGATACGCAATGCAAGGAGGGGTCGTAATTGGCTTTGACATTTCGAGGAGCGCAATCGAAATTGCAAAGAAGAGAACAGCGAAGTATCCAAACGCTATTTTTCTATTAGCGGATGCAGAATATATGCCTTTCAAATCATCTTGTTTTGATGTAGTATCTTGCATCGCTCTAATCGAGCATATCGATAATCAGGAAAAAATGGTATCTGAAATTAACAGATTGTTGAGAATAAACGGGAAAGTGATAATCCAAACCATAAACAAAAAGAACAAATATACGGTGAACGGTATTCTGAAGACATTTTTTCCATTGTATGATAAAAGGATGCAGGACAGTGCTGGACATTCGTATGATCGATTTTTGACGGTAGACGAACTCGGGGAATTGTGTTTAAATCGCGGACTAAAAATTGATTATGTAGCTTATACTGAAACGTTTGTAGATTGGATTTGGATTCATATAGTTCTTTTAAAACTAACAAAATTTGGTTCTA
>JBDRDL010000069.1:0-3257 GCA_043820925.1 Methanobacteriota archaeon
CGCTGCTGGTATGGGTTCATTCCAGAAGCAGCGAGCGATGGAATAATAAGGAAGATAGCGGCTGAGGCGCACAAGAAGAAGGATTTAAGGCTCGGGATAAGGCTTCTGAAGGAGAGCGGAGTAATTGCAGAGAGGGAAAGCTCAAAAATTCTTGAGAAGCACATCGAGAAAGCGCTGGCATCAATGCCAACAAGCCCATCGAAAGTAAAGAGCCTGAGCAGGGAAGAGCTCGAGATTCTGAGGTTTATAAGCGAGAGAGTTAAAGAGAAGGGAGAAGTTTCAGCAGGAGAGATTTACAAGCGCTTCGAAAAGAGCACTACTGCGCTCTGGAAGAAGATAAAAAAGTTTGACAGGATGGGGCTTATAAAAAGGGAAATAATCTACAAGGGAGGCAAAAGCAGCAGGATAACCTGCAATGTTAATATCGAGGAAATCCTATGAGCGGAAAGCTGCCGGTGAAGTCTGGAATGGAAGTTATGAAAACATTGAGCAGAGTTGGTTTTATTCTTGTAAGGGTATCCAAGCACTATATAGTGGGGAAAGGTGGAAAAATAATACCTGTGCCGTACCACAAAGAAGTGAAGAAGGGCACGCTAAGAGGAATAATAAAACAAGCGGATTTAACTATTGAAGAATTTTTAAAGCACGACCCCTAGGGCTTTGGTGCTGCTTTTATTTTGTAGGAAATTTCTATGGGCTTCGCTCCTTCTAGCTTGCCCTGCACCCCAAGAACGCCCTCGATGGCGTCCCTTGCCATTTCCAAAGCTTCCTCGAGGGCATCTCCCTGAGTCCAGCATTCTGGGTCAAGCACGTGAACTACATATCCTCCCTCCTCCGCTGGCTCGAGTATTGCCTTGAACTTCATATCATAACCTCGACAGATAGCATTTATAAAGATTTTTGTTACCACAGCTCGAAGAACTCTTCTCCGTATTTCTTAGCAAGTTCTTCTGAATTAACAATCAGCAGATTTTCATCGTTCTTCTCGTCAGCATGCTTCGACCAGTTGAAGCTGCCGGTTATCACGATGCTGCCGTCTATGACAGCAAATTTGTTGTGCATGAAGTCCGGGTTTTTATCCAGCTTCACGTCTATGCCTGCATTTCTCAAGCGCTCGTATTCCGAACCCTTACCGACTTGAGATTTTTCCATGACTGCTTTTACGTCGACTCCTCTGCTCTTCGCTCTAATCAAAGCGTCGGCAGTAGAACCCTGGGTAAAGCTGTACATCGCAACGTAGATGTAGCCCTGCGCTTTATCAATCTGCCTTATTATTTGCGAGCTGCACGCATCTTCGGGACAGAAGTAGACCTCGTAGGTATTGGCTGCTGGCTTAGCTTCCTGAAAAGGATGCACGCTGCCTGAATAAAATCCGGCTGCAAAAATAACGCAGGCAAGAAGAAGCTTAAGCTTCATTCTCCCCTCCACTCTTTAGCTCTAACAATTTCTCCCTCAACCGCTGGCTGAGCTCGGGGTCGAGGATTATCTGCTCGATTAGGTCGTCTATTACAGTGTCGTACTTCCTCGCCTTCTCGTCTAAGGGCAAACCGCAGCGCTTGCAGTAGAGCGTTTTAGGGAAGTTGACTTCCTTGCAGCGTGGGCAGGGTATAGGCTTATCGCTGTTGTTATCGCTGCCGTTTAGTCCGAATTTCTTCCTGTAATACTCGTCCACGTCCTTAGTAACTATCGCAGCGTATCTGTCAGGCTGGTTTGAATCAGTGCTCCAGCCTCTCTGCTTTTTCTGAACGCTTCTCGGAACGCCCTCAAGCTCGTCCCGAATTTGAGCAAAGTAACGGAATCCGTGAGAGTGTATCCTTCTGGTAATTTTTGGAAGACCAAACTTCTCGGCTCTTGTGTTATGTCTTTTTACTGTTCGCCGAATCATGCTGCGAAACCCTGCATAGTCCAAAGCTTCGCATTTTGGAAGCCTTTCTAAGTTTATCCAGAGCGGTGCTTCGGGGTCGTGTTTAAAAGGATGCGCCTCGAGCCAATCTCTCAGGTAAGAAGCAGAAGAAATCAACCTTGTGGGCTCGCCTTTCATTGTTTTGTCTTGCATGTATATTTTAGCGCCCAAGTCGTCGAAGCTAACGTGCTTTATTTTTCTTGTTCCTATTCCCCCAATTCTTGGTCCAAGTTCTTCGGATACAGCAAAGAAAGCTTTATCTCTAGCATTAATTGCAGCTTCCCTTAAGTACCTCGTTTCCTCCTGTGTAGGTATTTCCTCTCTCGGCTTTATCTTGTCTACGTTCTTGACCTTTACTTTCGAAACTTCCTCAGGATACTTAATCAGCGGAAGAATTTTGGTGAGGTATTTTCCATTTGGATAATCTTTAGGATAGCCGTGCTCCTCACGCAGCCACTTGACAAACTTCCTTAGAGCTATTCTATAATCGTGCTGTACCCAATCTCCTTTTCTTGAATCACTATCTATGCTGTGCAATAGCCTCTTCACGTCTTCTTTGTCTACGTAATCGAACTCTTTCTCCAGAATTTCCGCAAGAACCTTTAAAAGGCATATATATTTAACCGCCCTAAGCTTCTTTATCTTTACCCCACCCCATCCGATTAAGCAGTCGTTAGCAAAGCCGAGAATCAGCTCCTTGTTTCTCTGCGAAATGCCGCTTTCCTTTAATCTCTTCACCGCATTTTCATATCTCCTCTCAGAATTGAAGATGTCTATCTCAGCCATGCCACCACCTCCGCCATAAGGCAAAATGTAGTTTACGGACACGAATGAAAAGTAAATGTAAAGGCAAAAAACCAGTCCCTGAGATAAAACGCAAAGTTAATGTAAAGTTAAAATAAAAGTTAAAGTAATAACAGCAATGTTTTAAAATACGGCTTCGAACCAATTGCACGAAGCCTCGGGCGGGCTACGATCCCGCGACCTCCTGCTTACCAAGCAGGCGCTCCACCAGGCTGAGCTACCGAGGCACTACCGTAGGTAGGACGACGCTCTTGCTTACGCAAGGGCTACCGAGGCATAAAGGCGTGATTAGTCAAATGGAACTATCGGGGTCAACTTATTAAAACTTTTCTTTAGAAAAGAAACTTGGTGCGACGAATGGATTCAAGAACCAGCCCTTTTAGAAAAAGCGCTGGCGGAAAAAGGAACGACCGAAGGGAGTGGGTTTTCTTTTTCAGGCGGGTTTTTCTTTTACATAAAAGAAAAAGGTGCGGGGGAAGGGACTCGAACCCCCGACGGACCTGCGTCCACCAGATCTTGAGTCTGGCGCCTTAACCGCTCGGCTACCCCC
>JBDRDL010000070.1:0-15287 GCA_043820925.1 Methanobacteriota archaeon
TACGAGATTTCTGCTATTTCGCTGCATGCATATCCTTACATAGCCGGCAAATACGCACTCCTCTCCTGCGGAGGAAGCGTCGGCTGTAAATATGGTCCTGTAGTCGTTTCTAAAAAGCGCATCCGCACGCTGCGGGGAAAGACTGTCGCTGTTCCAGGTCTGCTTACTACTGCCTATCTCGCACTAAAGTTGTTCGAAAAGGATTTCACAGCAAGAGTTATTCCATTTGATAAAATCATGGATGAAGTGGCTAAAGGAAGTATAGATGCAGGCGTTGTGATACACGAGGGGCAGCTGTTCTACAGCAGAACGCTTTACAAGTTTATCGACCTTGGCGAGTGGTGGTATGAGAAAACGAGGAATCCTCTCCCGCTTGGCGGCATTGTTGTAAGAAGAGACCTAGGAGAAGAGCTAATAAAAAAAATAGCGCACTGCATTAGAGAAAGCATAGAGTACGCTCTGGAGCACAGAGAGGAAGCACTCGACTATGCCCTTAAGTTTGCAAGAGGACTGGAAAAAAATAAAGCAGATAAATTCATTGGCATGTACGTAAATAAATATACCCTCGACTACGGAGAAGATGGAAGGAAGGCAGTAAAACTTCTGCTCTCAAAGGGCTATGAAGAAGGAATAATAACGAAAAAAGTAAAAGTTGACTTTATATGATTGGCGATGTGGTTGAAAAGACGCTCAGTGGGGAAGAGCTCAATAGAAAAGACGGCTATGCTTTGATGTGCTCGGACAACCTGCTCCTGCTCGGAGCGTTAGCAGACCGCCTGCGATGCAAGAGCGTGGGCAATATTGTAACTTTCGTTTTAAACCGCCATATAAATTATACCAATATTTGCACCAGCAAGTGCGCCTTCTGTGCTTTTTATAGAGACGAACACGACCAAGATGCTTATACGCTTTCTCTCGATGAGATAATGAAAAAGGTCAGGGAGGCAGCTGCGATGGGCATAACAGAGCTTCACATCGTGGGCAGCCATCATCCCGAGCTGCCATTCGAATTTTATGAGGATATGCTGCGCAGGATAAAACGAAAGTACCCTCGTCTTCACATAAAGGCATTCACCGCTGCTGAGATAAGGTATTTTTCAGAAATTTCAGGTAGCAGCGTGAAAGAAATTCTGAAGAGGCTCATCGATGCAGGTCTCGGCTCGCTTCCAGGTGGCGGGGCAGAGATATTCAGCGAAAAGCTGCGAAAGAAGCTGTGCCCAAACAAAGTCAGCGGTGAGGAATGGATAAAAATCATGAAAA
Organism: Methanobacteriota archaeon; assembly: GCA_043820925.1. Taxonomy (GTDB): domain Archaea; phylum Hydrothermarchaeota; class Hydrothermarchaeia; order Hydrothermarchaeales; family JACRDW01; genus JACRDW01. Next base: position 1,261 of record JBDRDL010000070.1, read on the forward strand.
CAGCACACAAGTGCGGGTTAAAATCAAATGCCACGATGCTCTTTGGTCACATCGAAACGCCTGAAGACAGAGTAGACCACATACTCACGCTGAGGGAAGCGCAGAAAGACAGTAAGGGTTTTCAAGCCTTTATACCTCTGGTTTTTCACCCAGAGAACACGCAACTGGCGGAAAGAGGACTCGTCAAGAGCAGTGCAACCGGCTTCGACATCCTTAAAACGTTTGCAGTAGCGAGGATACTGCTCAACGGCTACATAAATAACATCCGCTCTTACTGGATTATGACAGGCAAGAAACTTGCGCAAATTTCGCTCAGCTATGGCGTAAACGACCTGGACGGCACAGTTGTGGAAGAGAGAATCGCCCACGCTGCGGGCGCACCTACCGAAGAGTATGCCTCGAGGGAGGAGCTCATAAAGCTGATAAAAGAGGCGGGCAGAATACCTGCGCAGAGAACAACAACTTATGAGATTATAAAAACTTATGATTCCGATAGGGAGCTGGCATGAACACCATCTTCCTTGCGGAAGGGACAGCAAAATGAGAATCGGGCAGACTTTTTTCAAGAATACTGACTTCATTTACTACGCAATTCAGAAGGGAATTGTTAAATTAGATGAAGCACTTTCAGGCTCAACGCTGCACACTGCACATCCCCCTGAGCTCGGTGGGATGCTCTTCAGGGGCGAGATAGATGCTGCCCCGGCTTCTTCCATCATCTACGCCCAGCACCCCAATGATTTCCTGCTCCTTCCAGATTTTTCTATAAGCGCATTTGGAGAAACGAGAAGTATACTTCTTTTTTCAAAAAAGTGCGATTCTCTAGAGGATTTAGAGGGGAGAAAAGTAGCTGTTCCAGGGACCAGCGCAAGTTCCTCGGCGCTGCTTCAGATTTTGCTGAAAAGCAGGGGCATAGATGCCGAGATTGTCTACCAAGAAAAACCAGAAATAAAGAATATGCTCAACATCGCAGATGCTGCACTACTCATAGGCGACGACGCCCTAATTGCAAATTCTAAAAAAAATCGCCTCCTCTGCGACCTCGGCGAGGAGTGGCGGGCTACGACAGGAAAAAAAATGGTGTATGCGCTGTGGATTATTAGGAGAAAATTTGCAGAAGAAAATCCAGAGCAGCTGGAGAGCTTTTACAAAAAGCTGTGGGACTCGAGAGAATATGCGTATAGAAATATAGACGCAATTTCTCAAGAGCTAGCTTCTAGGATAAGCATAAGCCCAGAGGTAATGAGAGAGCACCTCCTGAAGCTGGACTACGGCTTCGACAGGAGAAGCGAAGAAGGATTGAAGGAATATTTCAAATATGCCCAGAAATTCGGAATAATCAAAGAGATGCCGAGATTGAAATTCTTCGAGGTGTGAAAATGTTCAGCGTCGAGGACAACGTAAGAGACCTCCTGGATAAAGCGCTGGGCAGCGAGCCGCTGAGCCTGCGAGACGGGATAAAGCTGTTTGAGTCTGATGTGCAGCTGACAGGGCTAATTGCAGATTGCCTGAGAAAGAGCAGCGCTGGCGACGTGGTTACTTTTGTCATAGACAGGAACATAAACTATACCAACGTGTGCATCTCCGGCTGCAAGTTCTGTGCATTTTACAGGAGCAGCAAGGCAGGCGATGCTTATGTTCTAACGATAGAAGAGCTGCTGAAGAAAGTTGCAGAAGCTGTAAAATTGGGAGCCATGCAGGTGCTGCTCCAGGGAGGGCATCACCCCGAGCTGCCCATCGAGTACTATGAAAATATGCTTCGCAGCATGAGAGAGGAATTTCCCCAGGTTCAGCGCCATGCATTCTCGCCGAGCGAGATTGCGCACATCGCAAAAATTTCAAGCAGCAGTATAAAAGAGACTCTAAAGAGGCTCATTGAAGCAGGTCTACAGAGCATTCCGGGCGGGGGTGCAGAGATTCTCGACGACAAAATTAGAAAAAAAATCAGCCCAAAAAAAATAGACTGGAAAGGCTGGAGAAATGTTATGCTAACTGCGCATTCGCTTGGCCTGCCAACTACTGCAACGATGGTCTACGGGCTTACAGAAGGCTACAGAGAAAGAGCAAAACACATTTTGCGGATTAGGGAGATTCAGGAAAAAACGCACGGCTTCACCGCCTTCATACCCTGGAGCTTCCAGCCAGGGAATACTGCGCTTGCAAAAAAGTACAACATAGCCGGCTCAAGCGGAATAGAATATCTGAAGGTCGTTGCGGTCTCCCGCATCCTGCTCAATGGAACAATAAGGAATATACAGGCGTCATGGGTAACGCAGGGCGAGAGGATAGCGCAGGTAGCGCTCAGCTACGGAGCAAACGACTTCGGCGGCACGATGATAGAAGAAAACGTTGTAAGGGCAACCGGAGCTGGCTCGCAGTACCTGCCGCCAGAGGAGATTATCAGGCTGATAAAAAACGCAGGTCGCCCTGCTGCGCAGAGAGATACGCTGTATAGGATTTTAAAGAGATACTAATAAGTCTATCGCCCTTCTTCATACAAAGGCGACTTCTCGGGTTGAGATGAGGAGTCGCCTAGAGTGGGAAAATAAAGTGGAACTAAAAGAAATCTTTAAGAGGGCGCCAAAATATGGTTCTAATATGGAGCTACTTAAACTCAAAGATTTGTTTGCAAGAATGCTTCCATCTATAATTCCCTTAGCAGTTTCTATTTATCTTGTATGGCAGTCGCAATTAAAGGGCGCAACAATCAACTATTTAGGAGTACCAACAATAAAAGTTCAAGAACCGTCACAAGAAGCTCTACGGGCTTCGCCCATATACCTAAATACTGAAAAGTTTTCTGTTATTTTTACTAATTCTGGAAATAGATCTGGAATTTTACATAATGTTAAGGTCAGATTCGAACCAAGTGAAGGGTTTAGAAAATACTTTGACAAGTTTACTTCCCCTACTGGGATGATTATGGGTCTTCAATATCCACACGAGGTCATAATTATTAGAGACAGGAGTACTGAACCAATATTTTTTGATACAAGTACTATTACTTTAAAAAGAGAAATTTCGAAAGGCTTTGAAGGACTAGATTGGGGGGATATATCTGAGAATGAAAACCTATCTGAGTTAATTAATTCTATACTCGAAAGTAAGAAACAAACTCTTCAAGACTTTGTAAATTTTCTTAAGTCTAAAGAGAAATTTGGGAAATTTACACTCCACTATACTTATTCTGCTAGGAAAAGATTATTTTGGGAGGCGCTAAAAGACAGGGAAATCGATCTAAATTACGAGCAACCTAGCTTAGAACCCTCCTATAGAAATCTTTTAGAAAATTGGCATTCAATTCATCCGCTTCCTAGATACATCTTTGATCAATTACTAGGCTTTATTGACCAATGTAATTCCGCTATTGAAGGTTATAGAAAAGATTTGTCTGAAGCGGAACCTGATAAAGTTTGTAAATTCCCTAGAAATTTCAGCATTCAAACAGAATTCCGTAGTAAGTGGGAATTCCATCTTCTTACAAAATGGAGCAAGTATAATGAACTGGTGAAGTTGATAGGGGAGTTGCTAGGTGGAATCAGCGAATTCAAAACGAAATGCGACGAGCTGAGTCGTTTATATCCTACTGCAAGAGAAGTGAGTGAAAGAAATTTAGTTGAACAACAGGAGATATTGCTAGAAAAATTAGAGGATAAAAGATTAAAAAGAATTCACGAATTAAAAGAGGAACTTATAAAAATTAGAGAATTTTATAGTTCGTAGCATTTGCCATTATTACCAATGCCTTCGAGGGCATGGCATCTAAAAAATAAAAGGCGCAACTTCACAGACCGCACCGAGCCCCATAGCAGCATCGGAGTAATGGGGCTCTCAGTGCATTTGCTACCAATACAGAAAGCTAATTTTAAATACGTTAACGTTCTGAGTATAAACTGGTGTCGTCATGGAAGTTACATTAAACAAGATATACAAAGAAGTTTTATCTCTGAAAAAAGAAGTTGCAGCTTTGAGGGAGTCTATTTTTGTTGAGGAAGTTGAGCCTCTGGAAGACGAGGCAGAGAGCATTAAGGAATACGAAAAGAGAAAGAGAGCTGGAGACGTTGAATTTTCTGCTATAGAGGAAGTCTAATGGTCTTCAAGGTTTTAATCGAGAAGAAAGTTCTCAGGTTTCTCAATAATTTGGAGGCTAAGCATAGAGAAAGAGTTAAGGTTGCGTATGTGTTTAGCTATTTATTCCAAAAACTACAGAGATGGTCAATGAAATGATTCCATTCATTATTATACTACTGCTGTTGATAGTGGGAATAATTATCTATCTTTTATTAAAGTCAATTCTTATTGTTATTGGATTTATAGTCGGTTCAGGACTAATTACATTGGTTTTGAGATATATTCCAAGTTTAAAAATTAAGTGGAGTATTAGAGGTTTAACAGGCTTACCCACAATATTTTACCTACATTCTCCTTTCTTATTGCCACTAATATATTCAGATGTTCATGAGTTTTTTACTTCTCATCAATATGTCCTAGCTTTTATGAAGGGATATTCTTACGGAGTTATCGTAACAGCAATTTTGGATTTGTTTTCCGAGTAAGTTATAAAGTCCATTCTCTCGCCACCTCCACCTATGCTGTTGTCCCTTTATCTACAAATACTCTGCTATTTTTTGAAGCGGAACATTGTTAAAGCTCAACGAACCATTTCTAAACAGGCTGGACATCAAGAAACTGAAGGGATACAAAAACAAATTTCGGCTGAGGGTTGGAGATTACAGGATACTTTTTGAAATCGAGAAAGATACGGTCAGAATCTTTGATATTTTCCACAGAGGTGTGGGATATAAATGAAAATAGTAACTAAAGCACGACGTCCAAAAAAACGAAAACAAAAATCGAAACGCTGACTGCTGCATTTATGTTGAAGAACGCAACAGGAACTTTTTCTAAGCTCTGCGGTCCGACAATCAGGTGCTCATAGATCAGCAGAGCAGCTATAACCGCAACGCCTGTCAGGTAAAACATGCCCAATTCCAAAATGAAAAATACAGAAAGCAAAAGCAGAATTGTCAGCGCATGGAGCAGCGAAGAGATTAGCAGTCCGTTTTTTACTCCAAATCTCGCAGGAATAGAGTGCAGCCCAAATTTTCTGTCGAACTTTATGTCCTGGCAGGAATATATAACGTCGAACCCAGCGACCCAGAAAGTTACGGCTACTGCCAAAATCAGAGCAGGCATCTCTATGCTTGCAGTAATTGCAATCCATCCTCCGAATGGAGCAAATGCGAGATTCGTTCCGAGCAGGATGTGCGCAAGTGAGGTGTAGCGCTTCGAATAGGGATACGCAAGGGCGATTAAAACAGGGATTGGCGACAGAATGAAGCATAGAAAATTTAATTGATATGCCGAAAAAAATAACAGAAGATAAGACATAATGATAATGCCCCTGGCTTCTTTAACGCTTACTTTTCCACCCGGTAAAAACCTGTCTTTCGTTCTCGGATTTTTCGCATCTGTCTCTCTATCCACAAGGTCTGCCAAAACTATTGCTGCGCTTCTTGCGCCGAAGAGCGCCAGGGTAATCCAGAAAAATTTTTCTAGAGGAATTATGCCGCCGTAAGCGAGCATAGCTCCTGCGTAAGCAAACGTCAGGGAAAAAACTGCGTGTTCGAAGCGGATGAACTGCAGAAGTGTTTTGAGGTTCATTTTTTCATTTCCTGCAAGTGTTTTTCCACTCTATTTTTCATTTCTAAAAAATCTTTATAAACGCCAATCTCTTTGCACATTTTCTTAAGATAGCGCATATCGAGATTTTTCATCTGCCTTGCGTAGATGCCCTCAGCGTCTTTTATGTCCTGCTCGCTGTCGAGGAGCAGTTTGTCGGCAATTGTGCCTTCCGGGGAGGCAAGATAGCATTTTATCCTGCCCAAATTCACTTTCTTTTTTGTTTTCAGGGTTTGAATATCTTTCTCGCTATACGCGCCCTTTGCGTCTATGTGATAATCCGAAAGCCTATCGAAAATTGTGAAATGTGTTTTTTCTCTAAGAGCATCTGCCATGTCCTTTTCAGTCGTAGAGAAATTCATTTTCTTTAAAGCACGGACAAATTTTTTGATGTCTTTTTCTTCCAGGGAGACGATTACGTCCACATCTCTTGTCGTCCTCACATTTCCCCAGCTCGAAACCGCTATACCTCCAACGATGGCATAATCGATTTTTAACTCGTTGAGAATCTTTGCAATGCTTCTTGCAACTTCTTCTAAGGTTCGCATTTTCTCATCCTGCTAAGCTTTTCTGCAAAGTCGACCAAGTCGAACATTATCCTCAGAGTTTCTTCGGGTGTTTTATTGCGCAGCAAAAGAGAATCCCTTATCCACTCCCTCTCTCTCCTCTCCTCTACCTTCTTGCGAAATTCGGCAAGCCGTCTCTCGGTCATCGGCATGATTCTAAAATAAGTGAAGGGGTTATAAAAAGGTAGTGCTATAATCATTGTAACTTATGATAAATCAAAAAATCATTAAAGCATTAAAAATAATAAATCAAAAATTAAAAGACCAAAAAATTAAATGGGTTTTAGTCGGGAGCACAAGTTTAGCTTTGCAGGGAGTAAAAATTAAACCAAAGGACATTGATATTTTAACGAACAGAGAAGGAGCATACGAAGTCAACAAACTATTAAAAGAGTATGAAATTAAGCCTATAAAATTTGGAAAGTCCAATGTGTTTCAATCATATCTTGGGGAGTTCAGAGTCAATAAAATAAAAGTTGAAGTTATGGGAAATCTAAAAGAAAAGATAGGGGGCAAATGGGAAAGTCTCTCTCCAAGATTAAAATCTCCAAAAATTATTAAGATAGAAGGAATGAATTTGCCTGTTTCTCCGCTAAAAGAGCAGCTGAAATCGTACAAATTTCGTGGAAGAAAAAAAGATTCTATTCGAGTTCAAAGGATTAAAGAAGCTTTGAAAAGGCGGGCGAAGGTGCGAAGCACCGAAGCCAGATACGCTCTGTTAGGCGATGTAAATCTGATTTTATCCTCATGTACTCAATTATTTAGGCTGTTTTAATAGAAAAATTGCAATTGCTATTCCAATAATTGCAAGTGCCGCTGTCGGATAGAAGGCGTAAATATAGCTACCAAATATATCTCTAAGTCTTCCGGATATTAAAGTCCCTGATATTGCACCGACACCGTATGCGGTGAACGTTACACCATAGTTTTTACCATGGTGTTTAGTTCCAAAGAATGTTGCTGTAGAAGTAGGTGCTATTGCTAACCATCCACCCAGACATAACCAGAAGCAACAGAAACATAACATGTATAAGACTATTTCTGTTTCACCAGCATTTAACATTCCTATTGAAGCCAAGAATATTAATATGAAAGATATTATCGCTGAGCATCTTGGAGTAAGTCTATCAGTAAGCCAGCCAAATAACGGTCTCCCTATTCCATTAAATACAGCAAAGACTGAGATTGCTATTGCTGCTGTTGCTGGATCCAATTTAATAATCTCTTGTCCGACTGAGCTTGAAATTCCTATTGCCATGAGTCCACTTAAAGTTCCAATTACATAACAGGACCACAACCCATAGAAAGTTGAAGTTTTAAGCATTTTAGAAGTCTCCAAATCTACAATAGATGTAGCAGCTTCAGAAGGCGTCCATCCAGTAGGCTTCCAATCAGGTGGTGGGAACTTCAGAGGCATTGCTAATAAAATAATGAGTATGAGGAAGAGCGCTCCCAAAATTCCAAATGTCTGAAGCGGTCCGTATAAATCAATAAGCATTCTTGCCAAAGGAGCGGTTATAAAAGGAGATAATCCAAATCCCATTATTGTCAAACCAACTGCTAATCCTTTTTTATCCGGAAACCATCTCGTTGATAGTGCAATTGGTGCTCCATAAACTACACCTACTCCCCCTCCGGCAATTAGACCATAACTAATCGTCGACATCGTTATACCTGATGCAAAACTGGTTGATATCCAACCAATACCAACTAATGCTCCACCTAATATTGTTATGATTCTCGGACCATATTTATCTAAGAGACCTCCTGCAAATGGCATCAATATTGCAAAAAATGCTAGAAAGAACATAAATGGCAATCCACTTTCGGTTGCACCTACATTAAATATTTGTTCTAACGGCTTTCTAAAAACACTCCAAGAATATACACTGCCTAAACATAGATTTATTATTAATCCAATTGCAACGAAAATCCATCGCCCCTTCTCTGCTGGCATTCCAAAAACTTTTATTTCTTTAGCCATACTTCATCTCCCCACAGATTTATTTCGCCTAACTCCTTTATATCTGCAATATTTCGTCTATACCTCCAATTCGTGTAATGCGAAGCCGGAATAAAGCCAAGCATCTCGTCCATTCCGAAGCAATAAGTTTTGCTGATGAAGCTGCTTCATTCTTCCATCTGCCGCTATTAATCAATCCCCAGCTCCTTCCACATTTTCTCCACCTTCTCCTTAACCTCTTCGCTCATCTCTATTTCGTCAGGCCACTCCCTTTCAAAGCCTTCCTCTCTCCATTTTTTCGTTGCGTCTATGCCCATCTTTGAGCCGAGGTTAGGTAAAGGAGTAGCATGGTCGAGAGAGTCGGCAGGCGCTCCCTCGATTATGGTTATATCTCTCTTTGGATCTATCCTGTTCGAGACCGCCCATAAAACCTCTCCGAGGTTTTGCACGTTTACGTTTTCATCGACGACGATAATCGTCTTGGTAAACATCATCTGCCCCGTGCCCCAGAGAGCAAACATGACTTTTTTCGCATGCCCGGGGTACTGCTTCTTTATCGAGACAATTGCAAGGTTGTGAAATACGCCTTCGATTGGGAGATTTATATCCACGATTTCAGGCAGCTGCATTTTAATTAAGGGCAAAAAGATGCGCTCAATAGCCTTGCCGATATGTGAGTCCTCCATCGGAGGCTTGCCAACAACTGTAGCAGGATAAATCGGATTCTTCCTGTGCGTTATGCAGGCAACGTGAAATACAGGATACAAATCTGCGAGGGAATAGTAGCCCGTGTGGTCGCCGAAGGGTCCTTCAATGCGGCGCTCTTTTGGATTTACGTAGCCCTCTAAAATTATCTCGGCATTCGCAGGAACTTCTAAATCTACTGTTTCGCACTTCACGAGCCCAACTGGCTTCTTTCGCAGAAAGCCTGCGAACAGCATTTCGTCGAAGCCTTCTGGCAATGGCGCAGTCGCAGAGAATATCGTGGCAGGGTCGCCTCCCAGCGCAACCGCAACCTCAAGAGGTTCGTTTCTTTCCTCTGCCCTGCGGTAGTGTGCGGCTCCGTGCTTGTGCACATGCCAGTGCATGCCTGTCGCAGCCTTGTCATAGACTTGCATTCGATACATGCCGCAGTTGCGCTCACCTGTTTCAGGGTCTTTAGTGAAAACGAGAGGCAGAGTTATGAATTTTCCTGCATCATTTGGCCAGCACTTCAATATGGGAAATTTGTTTAAATCAACTTCTTCGCCTTTAAGAACAACTTCCTTGCAGGGAGCGTCTCTGACAATTTTCGGCGGAAAGGAAAAAACTTCTTTTAATTTTGCAGCGCTTTTTATCTTGCCCAGAAGCGAGGGGGGTATATCAGGTTTCAGTAGCTCAACCAGACTCTTACCTATGCTTTCAAAATTCTCGGTTTCGAGAGCAAGCTTCATTCTATCCATAGAGCCGAAGAGATTTGCAGCTACAGGGATGTCATAACCTTTTACGTTTTCGAAAAGCAGCACAAGGCTATTGCTCTTCGATGTTCTGTCTAAAATTTGAGTAATCTCCAGCTCTGGGCTGACCTCTGTTTTAATTCTTCGCAGCAGTTTTTTTTTCTCCAGAACTTCAATAAAATCTCTCAAATCCAAATATGCCATCCTATTCACCTATCGCAGCATTCTCCTTTAGGAATATCGTTTCCATGAGGGCATTTCCTTGGGTGGTTTAGAGAAGTGCACACTGCATCTGCTATTTCCTCTGAGATATGGTGCTCCATACCGCACACGTTCTCGTGCACGTTCTTATCTAATTTCATGTTCAGTATATCTGTGAGCAGCAACTCGGATAGTCTGTGATTTCTTACGACTTGCCTTGCTGCGCTCCTTCCATTCTTGGTCAGGCTTACTCCAACCCTCGCCTCATATTTAACTAGATTCATTGCTTCCATTTTTTTGAGCATTTCAACAGCGCTGGGCGGCGAAATCTTGAGCTCCTCAGATATCTCAGTGATTTTTACTACATTTCTGCCTTTCTCCTCAAATATCCACAGGTGCTCGAGGTATTCCTCTATGCTTTCCGTTACGCTCTTCATGTCTTCATCCGTTTTTTCACATAAATTTCTCTCGCAATTTCTTCATCTATCGCAAGCTCGGTTTCCCCTATTTTTATAACAAACGAGGGGCGCTTCTGATGCAGCTTAATCGTGCTTCCCGGAATTACTCCAAGCGAGCCTAGCCTGTCCAATCTAGTGTGCTCTTTGGGTACGATAAAAACGATTCTGCCCGCATCTCCGGGCTCTAAATCCCGCAGAGGCATTACCAACGGCTTGGCTTCTGTCTTGAATTTTACACAGCACTCTCCTCGAGGAATAGGATTGCCGTGAGGGCACAGCGGTGGGTGCCCTAAAAAAGCGCATACGCTGTCTGTAACTTCTGGACTGAGAATATGCTCGAATTTACATGCCTCTGGATGTATATGCTTCTCTTCCAGCTCAAATACCTCGGAAAGCAGTCTCTCTGCAAGACGATGCCTGCGAATAATTTCTCTTGCCCACGTCTCGCCCTCTCTTGTCAGGGTTATCTCGTTGCCTTTTATTTGCACGAGAGTTCGCCGCTCCATTTCCCCGAGCGTGCTCTCCGCATCTTCTTCTCTTGCATTTTCAAGAACTTGCCTTAGCTCATCTCTTCCAGTCTCTCTCAGAATCCATATCAATTCAAGCATCTCGTCGATCTTATGCTCTTCCATTTCAAACCCTCTATTTGAATATCTTCCTTTCACGTCTGAAAATTTTGCTTTGCAAAATTTTCTTCGTGAAAAAATTTACTATTTTTGATTCTTCTACAAATTGATAATTGCAGTTCGGGCAGCAGAGAGTGTTGCAAGTACCAGTGCTCACCGGGCAGCCTCTGCATTTCATTTCTTCTCTCGAAAACTCAAATCCGCAGAGTGGGCATTTCAATCCACTTCGCACTTCGTGCTCGTGTCTTGACCCAACCGAATTGTTCGCTTCGTTCACAAGCTCACCCCGAAGTATCGAAGCAGGAAGTTCAAAGCGCCACCGACTAAAAAAGCGAATGGAAATATGAAAGCTACTATTGCCAGAGCAGTTTTTAGTCCACGCTCCTTGACCATCATGAAAAACTGGGCTATGCAGGGAACGAATAGAGTGATTGTAACCAGACTGACAACTATTTGAGTAGGGTCAAGCAGGCCTTTCTCTGCAAGGACGAATAGACCTGCTGCGCCGTAATCTCTGCGCAGGAAACCTATGACAAAAGCTTCGGTAGCTTTTACAGGCAGCCCCAAAAAGCTGACCACCACAGGACCTGCTGCAACCTCGATTATTTTCAAGAGCCCTATCTTGTCAAATGTGAACAAAACAAATGTGCCTAAGATAAAAAGAGGCACAGCTTCTCTCAGATACCATTCCACCCTCGCCAGCGTTTTGACAGCTATATTCGAGACCTTTGGTATGCGCAGCGGAGGAATCTCGAGAACGAAATCCGAGGGCTCTCCTGGTATCACCTTCGAGGCGAGATAGCCAACTAGCAGCATTACCAGGATTACTACTCCCGCCCAGATGTACATCGCTTTAGCTGAAAGCCCGCCAAGCATGCCCAGAATTACCCCAAGCTGCGCAGAGCAGGGTACACCGAGAGCGAGAAGGAGCGTGACGATAATTCTATCTTTTTTTGTCTCCAGTATTCTGGCAGTCATCGTCGCCATTGTACTGCAGCCCAAGCCCAGAACCATAGGCAGTACCGCCTTGCCGTTTAACCCGATTGCCTTGAAAACTCTGTTACTGGCTATTGCAAGTCTCGGCAGGTAGCCAGTATCTTCAAGAAAGCCGAAGAACATAAAAAAAGTGCCGACTATCGGAAGAACTATCGCAAGGGCGTAGGTCAAAGCCATGGTAATTAATCCATATTCTCCAACCAGCAATTCCTGAAGAAGCGTTACTGGAATGAAACTTGCCAGATTTACAGCCAGAGGATTCAAGTATCTTCCGAACACAACACTCTCCAGAAAACCAACCAAAGTTCCTGCTCCGAATTGTCCAACAAACTTGTACATAAGATACAAAACGAGCAAGAGAATTGGCATTCCCCAGAACGGATGCATGGTTAGATTTCCAAGTTTCTCGGATAGCGTGCCAATTCTTGCTTCCTCTGCTGCCAAAACTTGCTTCAGAATTTCATCCACTGCTCTAAATCTCTGTTGAGTTATTACATATCCCATCGGCTCTTGATATTTAGAGCATACTTCGTTGGTTATTTTCTCAATTTCGTCGAGGCTTTTTCTGTCTATTTTTCCTAAAAGCCATTCCCTTAAACTTGCATCACCGGCGAGCAGCATTAAAACAATGCTTCTCTTAGATATCGCAGCGCTTGGCAGAAATTCTTCGAGTCTTTGTACGGCAGTTTCTATGGTTTGGTCATAGCTCATTTTATAAGTGGAAAGCTTGGGTTCAGAAAGACTTCGTATAAGCTGCGCCAAGCCATGTTTCTGTACCGCAATGGTCGGAACTACTTCAATTCCAAGAATTTGAGAAAGTTTCTCAGCATCGATAGATATTCTGCGCTCTCTGGCCTCGTCAACCATGTTTAAATCCAGGACGAAGGGAAGCTCCATCTCCGCAAGCTGAAGAGAAATCAACAGGGCTCTCCTCAGGTTTTTCGCATCCGCAATCTGGAGTACTGCATCGATTTTTTCTTTAAGAAGTATATCCCTGGTAACCATCTCGTCCTCGCTCATTGGAACGAGATTGTTTATACCTGGGGTATCGATGAGCTCGTACTTTACATCTTCAAGCGTTCTCACCGCTCTTGCTACCTCTACCGTAGTGCCGGGATAGTTCGACACCATTGCATAGCGTCCGCTGAGTAAACCGAATACCACGCTCTTGCCGACGTTTGGATTGCCTATGACTGCGATTTTCGGCAGATTCGAGGCTGCTCTTGCATGCTCGTGCACATCAACCACTTTTTAAAATTAGGTTTACCTTATTAGGCAAGCCTAACTTATGCAAAAAAATTAGAATTTTACTCCTGGATTGAAAATGTCAGCAAAACCGCTGCAAGAAAAGCGAGCAAGGCTCCATACAGGAAAGTCGCAGACGCACCGAGATACTGCCACAGAGCGCCTGCAATCAAGCTCGCTGGCAACGCTGCAATGCCGAGTATGGTATGGAAAACGCCGAATGCGGTGCCTCTGGCTTCAGCCGGCACCAAGCCCGCAATGTATGCTTTTTGAGTTCCCTCCATGAAAGCGTAATAAATGCCGTAGAGTGCGAAGAAAAGCAGGATATGCAGCGTAGTTTTTGCAAACATAAAACCTATGCAGGTGAAACCGAAGAGTGCGTATCCCAAGGTGATTATATGCTTTCTGGGCAGTCTGTCAGAGAGCATTCCTGCAGGCATTGCAAAAATTGCGTATACGACATTGAAAAGCAGGTAAAAGAGAATAATTCTCTGCTCCGGTATTCCAATCTCCTTTGCCTTCCACATAAGAAAAACATAGCTGAAGTTTGCTAGAGTGAAAATCGTTGCTATCAGCAGGAAAATCTTGAACTTCCTGCTCAGTGCTGTGAAGGTAAGCCCGAGCGAAATCGAGGAAGGCTCTTTTCTTATTTCCTTAACGAAGGAGATTATCAGGAGTGCTGAGAGAAACGCAGGAAGTGCAGCAATTAGGAAAATCTGCCTGTAGCTGAAATAAGCTACCAGAGAAAATGCAACGACAACTCCGAGTGCTGCACCTGCGGTATCCATTGCCCTGTGAACCCCGAAGGACTTTCCATAAAATTCTGCATCTGTTGAATCCGCTATGAGCGCATC
>JBDRDL010000071.1:0-4089 GCA_043820925.1 Methanobacteriota archaeon
ACTTAAAAAAACTTATGGTTCTGCCGGTTCTTATGCTAACAGTCTCTCTGGTGGTTGTTGGGGTAAATGCCAAAGCAAACACGATTCCGATGGGCGTGGATTTAAAGGGAGGCACGCTGATAACTGTTTACAGCGTGCCTAGGGGCATCGACTTAGAAGCTTCCCTCGGGGAGAAGCTTGGATACAAGGTTCAGGCAGACACTATCAGCGATTTGTCTGGAGTTGTAGGTTACACTATACAGATGGATGGTTTTCTGGGTATTGAGAAAAAAGAGGAGCTGCAGGTGTTTCTAAGCTCCCTCGGAATACCGGAGGATAAAATCAGCATTAGGGATGCGCAGCCTTCGATATCCGCACAGCTGCTGAAGGACGGCATAAAGGCTATGCTTTTTGCATTTTTATTCATGGCTGTGGTGATTTTCCTCAGATTCAAGACCCTCGTGCCTTCTTTTGCAGTAGTGCTTTCTGCATTCTCAGATATTGTAACTACGGTTGCTGTTATGATATTGCTTGGAATAAAGCTCACCTCCGGCTCTCTTGTTGCACTGCTGCTGCTCATAGGCTATTCTGTGGATACTGATATTCTCCTGACTACGAGGCTGTTAATGCGCAAGGCAAGGAGCTTCCAGGATAGATTCTACGGAGCTGTAAAAACAGGTTTAACCATGTCAGCAACAACGTTAGCTGCAGTTACGATTCTTTACTTTGTTTCGACTTCTATCGTGCTGAAAGAAATTGCAGTTGTCATTATAATAGGTCTGCTCATCGACATGATTAACACATGGATTCAGAACGCATGGATATTGCAACGCTACATGGAGGGGCGCAAATGATTGAGAAAATGCTCGAGGAGAGGAGAGTTCAATTGCTAATAGCGTGTATAGTTATTTCCATAGTGCTCATAACGGTGAGGGGAATCTCAACAGGTCTCGACCTGCAAGGAGGTAGCCTAATTCAGATTAAGACTGAAAGAGCGCTTACTCAGCAGGAAATGCAGGACGTTGTAGATATAATGGATGAGAGGCTGCGGGGCGGCTTAAAAGTAAGGGATGTGAAGTTAAAGCCCTGGGGAGACGAGTACGTGCTCGTTTATATAGCCGGCGTGGATGCAATCGAGGCAGGAAAGTTGATAGGCAAGCCAGGAAGGCTGGTCGTTACGGTAGGGAACGTAACTGCATTCACTGGCGATGAGCTTGTAAGGGTAGACCCATTTGGATATGAGGCAAGAGGCGGCTCCTGGGGAGTGCCCTTCACTATTTCCAGCGCTGCAGCAGAGAGGTTCAGGAATGCGGCAATAGAGACGAATTTCGCTCTGGTTTATATGTACATGGACGACGTCGAGGTAAACAGCGCTCCCCTTTCCCCCACTCTGCAGCAGGAGCTTGCAGCCGGGCAGGTAGTTAAAAGTCTAATTCTCGAGACCGGCGGCGGCGAACACGGCAGGGAGGAGGCGAGGCGCATCGAAGTTATTTTGCGCTCTGGCGCACTGCCGATAAAAGTAAACATCGTAGGAAGTTACGACATTTCCGCAGCACTCGGAGAAGGATTCGCTAACGCCGCCATACTCGCAGGTGTGCTTGCCTTCGCCGGAGTTGCTGCTGTAGTTTATATCAGATACAGAAAACCTGAATTTGTCCTGCCCATACTCCTTACAGGCGCGAGCGAAATTTTAATCATACTCGGCGTTGCATCGCTTATAAGGTGGGACATAGACCTGCCTGCGATTGCTGGAATAATCGCAGCAGTCGGTACTGGCATGGACAATCAGATTGTCATACTTGATGAAATTCTAATGGAGAAAGAAAAATCAATGAGAGCAAAAATGAAGGGTGCATTTTTCATAGTAATCGGCTCATGGATGACCTTAATGGCTGCGATGGTGCCCCTGTTCATCGTGGGCTTTGGAATGCTGCAAGGTTTTGCCGTGACAACGATAATTGGAGCGACAGCAGGGGTTTTCATAACCCGTCCTGCCTATGCCAAAATAATTCAACAAATGCTGGCGCAGGGGTCAAGACACGA
Organism: Methanobacteriota archaeon; assembly: GCA_043820925.1. Taxonomy (GTDB): domain Archaea; phylum Hydrothermarchaeota; class Hydrothermarchaeia; order Hydrothermarchaeales; family JACRDW01; genus JACRDW01. The sequence continues at coordinate 2,023 of JBDRDL010000071.1, forward strand.
CGAGCACCAAACGAAGTGAAGGTGCGAGGAGTGGATTGAAAATGATACTGGTAAGAATAAGTAAAGAGGATTTAAAAGTAATACTCAGAGATTTGGGCTCAATTTTATTCGTGGTAGGCTATGTCTTGCTCCTGCCTCTTGCAGTGGCTTTAATTTATGAGGAAAAGTTGCTATACTTTGCGTTTATTTATCCGAGCATCGCAGCGATATGGACTGGGTTCTTTCTTAAAAAGCTTTTCAGAGGAGCGGAAGAGACCAAGCTGAAGCATGCAATGATAGATGCCGGACTGGCATGGCTGGTGGTATCTCTGATAGGTGCCTTTCCCTACTGGCACTACGGCTTCAGCCCGCTGGACAGCTACTTCGAAAGCATGAGCGGATTTACTACGACTGGAATGACGACGATTCAAAACGTCGAAGTGCTGCCCAAGAGCCTGCTTTTCTGGAGAGCCTTGGCGCAGTGGATTGGCGGCGTAGGGGTGATAATGCTTTTCCTCGTCGTACTGCTGCAGTCGCAACTTGTTGTTAGAAGGTTCTATTCCGCAGAGGCGAGGTCCGAAAGGGTTACGCCTGCTGTATCTACGACTATAACATATATTTGGAGAATATACTTTTTGTTCACCGCATTTGGCGTAGCATTGTATTATCTAGCTGGAATGAATCTTTTCGATGCAGTTGCGCACACGTTTACTTCTCTCGCTACAGGAGGTTTCTCTACCCAGAACCTCAGCATAAGAGGGTACGACAGCCTAGCTATTGAGGCAGTGGCCGTGCTGCTCATGCTAGTTGGAGGAATAAGCTTTGTGGTTCACTACAGAGTCTTAACAGAGGGAAGAAGGGAACTTCTGAAAAACCTAGAGAGTAGGGCTTTCCTCGCTATAATATTTATTGCAAGCTTGCTCGTCTCCCTGCACTTGATGTATGAGGGATTTTCGCCTCTGAATGCATTTAGATACGGAGTCTTTCAGGCTGTGGCAGTAATGACAACTACAGGCTACACAACTGCAGATATGTTTCCATGGTCTGATTTTATAAAAATAGTCCTGCTGTTCCTGATGTTCACCGGCGGCTGTTCCGGTTCTACAGCAGGAGGTTTTAAAGTACTCAGAGTTGTGATATTTCTGAAGGACGCCTATCACGAAATAATAAGGACGATTCTGCCCGAGAAGGCGGTTGTGCACCTGAAGGTCGGAAATAGGATAATGGAAAGAGAGATAATTCTAAGGCTCAGCGGAATGTTCTTTCTTTTCATAGCCTTCGGTGTAGGGGGCGGCATAGTATTCACGCTGCTCGGCTATGATGCATTGGCTGCGATGTCGCTGTCTTTCTCGGCTCTTGGCAACGTTGGTCCGGTATTCCTTTCACCACAGGACTGGTTTGCGCTTTCTAGCCTAGCGAAAAGTATATTAATATTCGAGATGTGGATAGGTAGGTTGGAGATATTTCCCGCACTTGCATTGATAAGCTCTCTGCTAATAGTTATTAGGAGGGAACATATATCTACGTGATTATTGTTGGAGCCGGAAGAGTGGGTCGCCATCTGGCTAACCTGCTGATAGAAAAGAAGAACGAAGTTGCGCTGATTGAGAGAGACAAAGAAAAGTCTGAAGAGGTTTCGAGAGAGATAGATGCGCTGATAATAAATGGAAACGGAACCCAGGTAAAAACTCTGGAAGAAGCGAATGCCAGAAGCGCTGATGCGCTGGTAGCTGCAACCGGCAAGGATGAAATTAATTTGCTTTCAGCCTTGGTTGCAAAGAACATGGGAGTGAAGATAGTCATCTCGAGGGTTAGCAATCCCGAGTACAAGGAAGTTTTCAAAAAGCTTGGAATAGACTTCGTTGTAAGCCCGGAGGCGACGGCGGCGGAGCACATAGAGAAATTAATCAGGAGACCCTCGAGTTCTGACCTGGCTATTCTGGAAAAGAGCGGCTTAGAAATTTTAGAATTCAAAATAACCAAAGATTCCAAGATAGCTGAAAAAACGGTTGGAGAAATTCGACCTGAGGGTTTTTTAATAATGGCTGTGTATAAAAATGGAGTTCTGAGCATTCCCTCAGCAAAGAC
>JBDRDL010000072.1:0-10921 GCA_043820925.1 Methanobacteriota archaeon
CTTCAATAATATGAGAGTAAGCAAAATCTACGCTCACAATATCTCCTCAGCTTTTACTTCCTTTGCCGGGTTAATTTATATCTTGCGTTTCCAACAATCGTTACAGTATATGCCCTGAAAGACGGCTATGCAAGCGATTCAGATACTAAGGATACCTATTGATTTGTGATTCAGAACTCTGTCTCAAAACCCCTGCCGTAGATACAAACCGACGAAGGAATGCAAGAGGCTCAAAGCTTAAATACGTTAAAATTCTAAGTAAAGGCAAGGAAGTGCAAATATGCGACTCAAGCGATACTCTATAGTGCTCAAAGGCAGGGTTCAGGATGTGAGCTTCAGGAGCAGGATAATAAGTACAGCCAAAATCTACAACCTTAGTGGTTATCCTCCAATTAACGACTTAGACGGCTCTGTTAAAATGATTTGCGAGGGTCCCGAGGAACTTTTACAGAAATTTTTAAAAGACATTGAAATAAGGGAAGAGCTGCCCTCAGGCATTCGGGTCGAGGAAGTTGAGAAAAAGGAAATTCCAATCGACTTTCCGCTTCCTTCAAGGTTTGCGGCAGTGGAGGTTGAGGAGCTTTCCAATATATCGAGGAAGATGGACATATGCAATGAACGATTAAAGGGAATAGAAAGCTCACTCGGCGAAATAAAAGGAGATATTGGAGGGATTAGAGGAGATATAGGGGAGATTAAAGGGGATATTGGGGGGATTAAAGTAGACATCGGAGGGATTAAAGGAGATACCGGGGAGATTAAAGGGGATATAGGGGAAATAAAAGGAACTCTCAGAAGCATGGATGCAAAGCTAAACAATCTCGATGATATAAAACAAATTCTTACGAGGATTGCTGAGAAATAAGTTATAGAAAAGGATAAAGGAAGCTATCGAACTCTATCTTGAAGTGGAGGGTAGCACGGCTGACGTAAAAACTGAATTCGTGGGAGTGCAGGTAGTTGAAGCTTAGACCTCTGCCGCCGGAGAATTAGACAAAAAGGCAGTCATATCATAAAGGCGAGGACACGGGTAGAGGGCTGCTGAGGAAAATAATTAGAGATAGCAAGCTTACCGTCGAAGAATTTTTTGAGTTGCTTTAGGGTTGGAAGAATTTTCTTGTTAACATGTCCTAGAAACTATTCCGTTAAAATCCTTATCAAAGCTTGCAATGTATTCTATGCCCCTGCTCTTTATCAGTTCTATGGAAGCGCAGTCCGTGAAGCTGAGCTTTTTCTCAGAATATTTTAAGAACAATTTCCAGGCATTGGAAAGCACGTCTTCTGTTATGAATATCATGGTTATAAAAGAAGGAATCTCTTTTTCTTCATTTCCGAGTATCAGGTCCCTGACATCCACGGCTCTGGCAATATTACCTGTCCTGTACAGAACAGTAGTCACTGTTTCGTTGAAAATATAGTCAGAGGTAAATGGCATGCCGTATTTGTTTTTCATTATATCTTCGAGCAGCTCATCTGCTTTATCATGATTCTCATCGCTTTTGTTTATGTAAGCGATAAAAACGTTAGAATCTATGAGCATGCTCATCTAGGCACCTTCGGAATCGTATAAGAGCCTGTCTATATCCTCTTCCTTGGTTTTTATATTCCAGTCTCCCTGCACCTGCTTAATTTTCTTAATCTGCTCCTCGCTTAAGGGCAAATTTGTGCTTTTGCTTAGAAAATCTTCTTTTCTATGCTGGAGATACTTAATCATCTTTGAGAAAAGGTTCTGCTGGCTTACTTTTCTGCCTGTTTTGAGAGTAAACTCTGCCTGCAGCAAGTCGAGCAGCTTCTTATCTTCTTTGCGAACTTTAATATTCTCGCTCATAAATAAAAAGATAATTTTCTACTTTATATACTTTTCTACTTTTCCTCACCTACTTGAAAATCCTCTTTAAAGGAGTTTTATCAAAATCCTCATCGTTGGAATAAATTTCCTTTGCGCCGCCTCTTAAGGCAGAGGCTAAATGAATGGCATCTTCAAGCTCAAGCCCGTATTCCCTCATATACTCTGTTGCGCTGGAATATTCCTTCATAGTAAGGGGCAGTATTGTGAGATTTCTCAAAGAACCTAAGCTTTCGATAAGTTCGTTCTCCGAGTAGCGCAAAGCCTCTCTCTTTAGCACCACATGCGCCAGCCATGGAGTTAAAGAGGAGGTCAGTGCCTTTTCTTCCTTCTCTATTCTCTCCATGATATTCGTGGCAGTTTCGCCAAAATCCGGGTGGTCGCCCAGCCAGTAGATAATTACGTTCACATCCACATATCTCATTTTTTCAGCTCTCTGGCAGCTTCTTCATAAGAGTACTTTTCTATCAGTTTGTCAACATCCTTAATCCTAGTTTTAAGCTTGAAAATCCCCCTCGCACCCCTTGCAATGCCCTTCGTTTGCTCCAGCACTATTTTCTTGTTCTCTCTCCTAAGCCTGAGCACTGCACCTTCTTTTATACCGATTTCCTCTCTCAGCTTTTTTGGGAGATATACCCTCCCTTGCCTATCAACAAAAGTTATTTCCATTTTTTGAATCACTTACCATTACAATAAGTTATACCATCGTAAATATTAATGGTATTAAATACGGAGAAAGAAAGGGCTATCTAAACATCTCCCTCGGCGGCTTAGGCTTGGAGGGTATTGCTTTCAATGCGGATTCGAAGTGCGTGCCAGAAACCTCGCCAGAATCTTCGAGTATTGCCTTGTGGAGTGCTGCCTTCAGCAACTTTTCTTTTATGTCCCTGCCAGAGAAGCCCTCTGTTTTTTTAACGTACTCTTTCAAATCCACCGCAACTTTTAGAGGGAATTTTTTGATGTATTTTTTTAGTATCTCCAGCCTCTCTTTCTCGTTAGGCAGCCTGAACTCCATCTCTTCCTCGAACCTGCTCTTTAATGCAGGGTCAAGCAGCGCAGGATTGTTAGTTGCAGCTATGGTCACAACTCCCTTGTTCTCTTGAATGCCCTCCAGCTCAGTTAAAAGCGCATTTACAATTTCTGAAACATCGCCTCTAACCGACTGGTACGCTCTGTCTAAACCTATGGCATCCAGCTCATCTATGAAGATTATGCTCGGAGCATTTTCTGAAGCATTTCTAAAGAGCTCGTGGATGCGTTTCGAGCCGTCGCCCACGTACTCGCCTATTAATTCGGTTGCTCTCACTAAATACAGCGAGGAGGACGTTTCACCCGCCAGCGCCTTTGCGGTCATGGTTTTCCCGGTGCCGGGATGACCGTAGAAAAGTATATTTTTAGGTGCCCATTCCCCGAAGCTTCCAGGGTTTTTTAAGTACTTTATTATTATCCTGCACTTGCGCTTCACGTCTTCGTGACCGACTATATCCTTGAATTTATATGCGGCGATTCTCAGAAGCTCTTCGGGCATCTTCTCGATTTGGATTACGGTGTCTCCTGTTACAGTAACCTCTCCGAGAGGCAGGACTTTTATGACCCTGAAGGCGAAGTCAGGTATTATGCGCTGGTCGAAGAGATAGTCTCCCTTCGCCACGGTAGTGCCTATCCACTGCTCCCTTGCATAGATTTCGAAGAGCTTTTCGTCAGCAATGTTCAGGGGGTAGTTTCTATGTGCGTCTCTGAACGGAAAGCCAGCAGGCTTAAGCCTCACAAGCCTTGCAGGTCTTGCTTGTGGATAAGTCACCGGCTTTCTCTCGACTTCTCTTGCCCTGCTCGCAACCCATTTATCCAAGTAAGTCTGTATATTTATTCCTCCAACCACATATATTTCATTAGTATCTTAAAAGATTTTTGGTGAAGTCCATGAAAGCTAAGCTGTTCGCTGCGATTATGTATTCAGGCGAGGAAGCATATAAAAAAGCGATAGAAGAGCTTGTGAAAAAATTCGGGGCAATCGACGGCGAGAGCGAGGTCTTTGCCTTCGACTTCACAGACTACTACGCAGAGGAAATGGGGCAAAAGCTTTTCAAAAAATTCTTGAGCTTTAGAGAGCCTATAAAACAGGAAGAACTCGCAGACATTAAGCTATTCACAAACGAGCTCGAAAAGAAGTTCTCAGTCGAAGGAAAAAGGCAGGTTAACATCGACCCGGGCTACGTTACTGCGCTAAATCTAGTTCTCGCAACGAAGAAAGAATCCCAGCACCGCATTTACCTCCGAGACGGAGTTTTCGCAGAGGCAACGCTTGCGTTTAAGAAGAACGGGTGCATTTACTTCGACTGGACTTACCCTGACTATAAAACAAAGCTGGCGTGTGAGTTTTTGCTAAAGGTTCGGGGGAAGCTCATGAAAGCTGTGCAGTAGTAGCAAGACTCTGAAACTTGCCCTGTATGCGCAGATTGCAGTTGCGCTGCATGCTCTTGCTCGTGCGGCTGTGGAAGCTGCTAAGAAGATTTATGCTTAGCAAGAGACTTTATTTCATTCATTAGGAAGGAGCCAGAAGTTATAGGAAATCTGGAAACCCTAAAATTGCAGCATCTTCTCATGCCTCTCGCAAAAGTTATCCTCAAGCTGGGCGTTTATCAATTCTTCCTGCCAGTGCGCATTATATAACCTGCAGTTCTTGCTCTCGCAGAAAGCCTCTCCGAAAATTTGATAAAAAATCGCCTGCATGACACAGCCCTTTGCAACCTCTGTCAGCCTTTCGTCATCGTAGTCTATGAATCGCCCCCTGTACTTCAGTTTCAGCAGCTCTTCATTGCTACCGATTCGCTTCTCTATATAATATTCCCTCGGCTTCGCCGGTGCCTCAACAATGCCGCTCACCGAAATTATTGAGGGGCAGCCGAGAATGTTTACTCTCGCATGGTAGCGCAGGTCGTCTTCATCGAAAGTTGCGAGCAGTCTATCTATTAAAATTATGTGCACGTTTTTCAAGTTTTTCTCTTCCTTTGGCAATAGTTCATAAAAAATTCTCTGGAGCATGAAGCCGTCGTAGAGTATTCCGCCCGGCGTTATAATACCCTTCAAAACCCTCTTCTCATACTCGATTTCGCCGTATAGAGGCTCGTTGTATTTGAAGGGCTTCATTACATCGATGATTCTTATGCTCGCAAGAACCTTTGCAAATTCGTCTGGGTCGCTCTTCAGGCAGCGGTCTAAAAATTCGCCCCTCTCTTCAACATTTTTTTTCAGCTTTTCTTTCAAGTAGCGTTCGATTTCTCTAGCAGAAAGCAACTTTGAGCCGCTGTACAGTAAAATTTGAAATTTCATAATTAGGAAAGAATTTGAATGAAGAGATATAAAAAAGAAGAGTATGGTATTGAAAAGGGCACTTTGGTTTATAATCTTGTGCATACTTCTCCCTCAAACTGTAGGTGCAGTAACCTATACCTTTGCAGATTATTCCATCATCGCTGAAATAGATGACAGGGACAATCTTCACGAGGAGGTATCCTTTGCAATTGAAAACCTCGGTGATTCTCCCATATCATGGGTTGAATATTCTTTGATTTCTGCTCCAAAAAATTTGGAAGTATTTGACGAGGAGGGCGCCTTGCAATATTCCATCGAGAACGAGAGAGACGTCCTGATAAAGCTGAGGGAGCCTCTCAAAAAGGGCGAAAGCGAGATGATTAGCTTGAAATTCAGCATCTCTGGCGTTGTTACCAGACTCGACGAAAACAAAATTCTCACCTTCTGCTATGTTCCTGAGGTAAATATCTCAAACCTAGCCCTGACAGTCAGGCTTCCACCAGGAAGCACTTTAGCCTCTGAAGTCAGGAGAACAGGAGAATCTATCTCAGCCGTATATCCGAGCCCTTCCAGAATATATAGCGACGGTGAGAGAATCGTTGTAGAGTGGGTTGTACAGGAGCTGCCTGCTCAGGAGAGCTTCCGTATCTTTCTGATGTATACTGCCGTAGAAAAGAATGCAGGTTACGTCCTCGGAGTTTTGTCAGGTGTTCTTCTCGGTGGTGCAGGTACTTTTTATTACTTCAGGAGAAAGGGCACAGGAAAAAAGATCGCCAAAATGGTTCTCGGCGAGGATGAGCGGAAGATTTACGACATGCTGCTCTCCTCCAACGGAGAGATTTTACAGGACGACATAGCAAGACACACGGACTTCTCAAGGGCGAAGATAAGCAAGCTGGTGAGAAATCTGGAAGAAAAAGGAATAATAAAAAAGGAGCCATACAGGAAGACCAACAGGCTCTTATTAAAAAGGGAGTTTGGTGGAAGGCATTAGCGTCCTCCACCGTGCGCTTCACCATCGGTCTGTTTTCCAGCTCGTGCACGTCCTTTGATGCCTATTTTGACGCCGTGCTTTCCTGCCTCGACGTCTATGTCGCCTTTAACCCTTGCAAGACCTCTTGCTTTAATTTCCTCCTTCATGAGGTCGACGTCCATTTTAAAAGTCCCGACAACTATATTCTGGGAAATCTTTACAGAGTTTTCTGCCTGGGCTTTAGCAGCAGTTGCAAGTCCAAATGCCTCGCCGTATTTTCCTGCATCAAAGGCAGCCTTCGCCATTTCGAGGTGCTTTTTAGCGTTTATAACCAGTCGTGCTGCTGCAGTTGTTCTGCCGTCAGTAACTTCAGTTGTATTTTCCTCTGCCCGTGCAATGGCCGCCTCCGCATCTTCAATAGCCTTCGCTGCTCTCTGCCTAAAGTCTATCTGGGTTTCGTTAATCTTGCCGATTCCTCTCGCCCTGATTTTGCTCTTTATTTCAGCTACGTGCATGTTGGGCGTAGGAATTAGAACAGCGGTGCTTGCATTGAGTTTCTCTATGCTCGCTGCTACCGACTCTGGCACCGAATCCGGACGCACAAATAGCAACGGACAATTTTTAACCTTGACTTTTATCCTCGCATCCTGAATTCCTTGGTCGTCGTCCCCTACCGCCACAAATACTTCGGAGCAGTTTTTCCATTCCCTGGCGATGAGTGCAGAGGTATGATATCTATCCCTGCCTGCAAATCTCTTGACTGTGATATTAACTTTTTCTTCCACGCCAGGCACCGCTACACCGCCTCCTATTACATACACTTCTGCTGCACCGCTCGCCTCGATCTTTTGTAGTGCTTCGTCGCTTAAAGTTCCCCAGGGAGTGACTATTACTGTTGCATTTATCTTTTCAGCAAGAGTATTCGCCACTGCAAGGTCTGCTGAGTTGTCTGAGACCAATATAATGACGCTGGCTTCCTGGGCAGATGCAAGTCCGCTGAGCACCAGAAGCGCCAGCAGCGCAATTATCCTTCTCATTTTTTATCCTCCTGATTTATATGTAGTACAACTAATATTTAATATAACTCCATAAATCGTTTACAAAGGAAAAAAATAAACCGATATAAACGCCTGAAATCTGAAAAAACAGGCGATAACCTTTTATTTCGATTTCGTTCGCACCAAAGACCCAGCACGCAAAGCAGCGCCGAGCAATACCAGGTTTTGCCTCGATTTGACGAGTTTTACTTCCGAGTCCAGGAATATCCCCCCTATATTTGAAACGCCCCCACCCACCACGATAATCTCGGGATTGTATTTCTCAGCAATAATTGAGAGTCCTTTAGCCAGATAATCTCTCGCTTCTTTTATAATCTTCTTTGCTGTTTTATCCCCTTTTCTTGCAGCGTCCGCTATCTTTTTGGCACTCGCTTTTTTGCCGCCCAGCTGCTCGTATCTCAATTCAATTGCTTCTCCAGAGGCATATGCTTCAAGGCAGCCTCTTGCACCGCAGGCGCACTGCCTGCCGTTCTTTTCAATGGTTATGTGCCCGATTTCTTCGCTGGCATTTTTCGGATTTTTCTCGAGTTTGTTGTTTACTATTGCAGCGCCGCCAATACCGGTACCAAGCGTAAGCGCCACCATATTTTTTGCTCTGTAAATTCTGTGCGCTCCGAGGGCGAACATTCTCGCATCGTTGTCGAGGGCAACTTTAACTTTAAAAGTTTTCTCGAGAATCTCCTTGACTGGAACGTTTACCAGGCAGGGTATGTGCGGCGATTGCACCACGATGCTCTTTTCCGGACTTACAGGTCCGGCTATTCCTATGCCAATCGCAAAAACCGAGGCATCAAAAACCTTCTCAATCGTGCTGATTATGTTTTTCAGAACAGCTTCCCTGCCCTTCGCAGCTTCAGTTTTTCTCTTAATCTTTTTTACAATCTTCCAATCAGATACAAGCGCTGCCTCTATTTTACTTCCACCCACATCAACGCCGATGAGCTTCATTTTTTCAAAATCTCAAGCGCAACTTCTGCTGCTTTCTTCCCTGAGAGCAGCATCGCCCCAAAAGTAGGACCCATCCTCGGCAGCCCATATACTGTTGAGACTACCATTCCTGCAACGATTAGCCCCGGATGCGCTTCACCTGTATGCTCCACAACCGCATCTTCACTTTTTTCGACCCACATTGCGCCAAAGCCCTTTATCTTCATTAAACCTCTCCTCACGAGCGCATTTACTACTTCTGCATCGTGACCCGTCGCATCTATAACTACCTTGGACTGAATCGAAATAGGGTCAACGCAGGTTATCTCTCTGGGCATCGAGGCAACAGGAGTCCAGTTAACGACAACGCCTGCAACTCTATTATTCTCCCTTAAAACCACATCGTCCACTTTGGTTAAATTCAATATTTTAATCCCGGCATCGCACGCAGCAGCTATCAGCCTTGAGCACGCATGGGGACCGTCAGCGACGTATAAACCTTTTGTGAACTCCTTGTAAGGAACACCAATCTCGTCCAGAACTTTTTGTGCAGGCGCCCTAACAGTAACCTTGTTCATTAAATAGCCGCCTATCCAGAAGCCGCCCCGAGATAGTTGTTTCTTTCGATGATGAGCGTTTTTATCCCTTTGCTCGCAAGCTCCTTTCCAGCCATTAAGCCTGCAGGTCCTCCTCCGGCAATTACAACATCACTCTCGGCATAGGCTGCGAGGTCTTTTGAGAAACTTTCCACAATTGCCCTGGTAACGTCCTTTTCCTCGACTTTGTCGAATAGCATTTTTTCCTCAATCAGAGAATAAGTTTTATCTATATAAAGATTTTTAGCAATTAGCATGAGAAGCTTCATTGCAGTTGATATAAAAAACGAAAAGGTGGAGGCGGCAGTGGAGGAACTCAAAAAAGTAAAGGCAGATGTTAAAGTTGTGGAGCCGCAAAACCTGCACCTGACTTTGAAATTTCTCGGCGAGATTCCAGAAGATGTCATTGAAAAAATTTATGCAGCTATGCAGGAATCATTTAAGTCTTTTCAGCCATTTGACATTTCCATGCACAGCATCGGAGTTTTCCCGAGTTTGAAATACATGCGTGTTGTTTGGGTCGGTTTTGAAGATGGCAGAAAAAATCTAATCGAGATGCAGCGCAGCCTGGATGCGAATTTAATCGGATTGAAATTCAAGCCTGAAAATAGGTTCGACCCTCACTTAACGATAGGAAGGGTAAAATCTCCGAGAGGAAAAGAAGAGCTGAAGAATTTTGTGCTGAAGCATAAAGATACTGATTTTGGGAGCGCTGTCGTAGACAAAGTCGAGCTCAAAAAAAGCGTGCTGACGCCGAAGGGACCGATTTATTCGGCGGTAAAAACATGCGAGCTCAAAATATCTCGCTGAATTCTTCTGTCGTCGTGAAGAGTTTCATATATTCTTCTTCGGAAATTGCACTTTTCTTCAGCAAATATTTTTCCGCTTCTCCTCTTTTTTCAATCGCAGTTTTTTCGAGTTTTTTTAACTTTTTCGGCACAGAATTTTCTTTCAAAATTCTGAGCACCTGCCTGTAGATGCCTTTACTGCCGTAAAAAAACTTTGCCTCGTTCATGATTTTGCATGCCACGATGTGCTCGAAGGTGTCGAATTTCGCCTGCTCCGCAACCCTGCTAAGACTTTTTATTATATAGTCTATTTCTTCCTTGCACGGCTGCTTCAAAAGGACTGCCTTGATTTCATATATCGCTTCATCGAGCTTCTTCAAGCCGGAAAAATCATCCCTCGTTATCACGATAATATCCAAGTCAGAGCCGGCGACGAGCTCGCCCGTGCTGCGCTCAGGTCTCGGATTGTCGTGCGCCATTCCTACTGCAACATCACCGCCGATTATAAAGCAGGTTTGAGTTTGCACGCCGGTAAGTTTCTTTGCTATTTCCGCAACTGCATTCTTGGCGAGTTTGAATTTGCGCCGGCTGATTTTTTTTATTTCGAGGCTCAGCTTCCGGGCTTTCTGCCTTACCTTTGCCTCGTCCTTTTTGAGCCCGATAACAGAATAGGTCAGAAACTCCCGCTGAATCGCAGGCGAGAGCCTTGCATAGCCTTCCACGTCTTTGTCGAAGCGGAGGTAGTGCCTTCCAACTTTTTTTATAGTCAAATCCTCAGAATTGCACCTCCGCCAGAGTTCGAAAATCTCAATGCCTGTAAGTTCGTATAGCTCCCTCCCGGTTAGAGGTCCTTTTTCCAATATGCTGAGAATCTCTTCCATAGAAAATAATCGCCTAAGATATATTTATTATTTACAATATATAACTAAACACATGATTCAGATTTTAAGGAAAATCGCACCTTCTGAAAAGGAGAAGAAAAAGTTCAGCAAAACTGCCGAGAAGCTTTTGGCTGAAGTCGAGGAAGAGGTAAAGAAAATCGACGATAGGGCGATAGTTGCCCTGCTCGGCTCTGCTTCTCGCGATACTTGGTTACGCTACGAGAAGGATATGGATGTATTTGTTCTGTTTCCGTTAGAGTACGAAAAGGCGCAGCTCGAGAAAATAGTCATGCAAATAGGCAGTAAAATTTTAGAAAAATCCGAGAAGCGCTATGCAGAGCATCCGTATGTTAAAGGCTTTTACGAGGATTTTGAAGTAGAAATCGTGCCCTGCTATGCAGTCGAGAGCGCTTCCAAGCTGAAGTCCGCAGTGGATAGAACCCCTTTTCACGATGCGTTTGTAAAGGAGCATATCAAAGGAAAGGAGAACGAGGTGCGGCTGCTCAAGCAGTTTTTGAGCGGCATTTCCTGCTACGGAGC
>JBDRDL010000073.1:0-4229 GCA_043820925.1 Methanobacteriota archaeon
TCTTTCTTTATAACAGGAATGCCCCCTATATTCTCCCTGAAGCCCCTGCTCGAATCTGTTACGAAAAAAGCTCCAGTCATTACAGTTTCGGAAATGCTCTTTAAAATCCTCGCTCTTTCCAATACTTTTCTCAATCCGAACTTTACGATTTTGGTGAGCATGATTTCTTTTTCGCTCTTGGTCAAAGCGCTGAATGGTGCCTTTTTGGTTGGATAGACCTGAAAACCAATGTGCACCAGCCTCTCCAGCACTTTTTTTTCCAGCTCGTCTCCAACCTCCGCAACTCTGTAAAGTTTTTTGGGAGTAATGAATATTTCAATGGGTTTAACAATAGTTTCGTCCAGAAATTCCTCCAATCTGAGAGCGGTTTCGAAGGTAGCGCCTGCGCCATCTTGCTCATATTTATATACGGTTCTCCTAGATACTCCAATATTCTCAGCCACGTCCCCCAGAGATAGATTTTTAGTTCTCCTTAGCTCTCGCAGCATAGCTCCGTCTATCCTGACGTAATAGCCGCCTCTAGCGGATAACATAATCGGGAAAATTTCATTTAACAAAACATCCTCAAGGGTTTCAGGAGTAACTGCAGGAACGCCGTATCTTTCGTAGACCATGCCTTCTTCCATGTTTGAACTTCTGGTTCTGCTACCAACGACGATTGGGGAGGCCGAGAGCATTTTTGCGATGCTCATCATTTCCCTAGCCCGAAATTCGTTCATGCTGTCTATATTCGCAAGTATCTTTATTAACAGCAGCAGTACCTCTCTTCTTGCAAATATATCGAAGCAGGAAGTTCTACCGCATTTCTCCGAAACTTCGAATTTTCCTCTGCGCAATGCATCCAATACTTGAATCAACAAGCCTGTTCTTTCATCCATTTGTTTTAAATCGTTGATTTTCGTATATAAAATTATGTTTCACATAGGCATAGACGATACTGACTCAATAAACAGCATGTGCACGACATATATCGCAGCAGTGCTTGTCGAGGAACTGTCAAAATTTTCAATAGTTAGCGCAAGGCTGATTCGCCTTAATCCAAATATTGAGTGGAAGACGAGAGGCAATGCGAGCATTTGCCTCAGCGTAGCTGGACGCCATGCTATTGCGCCTGCTAACGCAAGGGTCAAGACACGACGAGAAGCGAATGCTACCGAAGGTAGGCGCAACAGCATTGCGGTCTTGCTATCGCAAATGAGCTTCGAGGAGTGGATTGAAAACGAGGAAAAAATTAAAAAAATCATCCTCGAAAAAGTAAAGGAGTTCTCGGTCCTCGAAGATGAAAATACAAATCCTGGCGTAGTTTTCTATAGAGGAGAAATTCCAAGAGATTTTAACGACTTCTACTGCAGATGCCTGCATGAAGTAGTTACGATGGGAGAGGCTGAGGAGCTAGCCAAGAAATATAGCGCTGAGATTCATAAATTTAAGAGCGGCAGGGGCATAATCGGAGCTTTAGCTGCGATTGGAAGTGATTTAGAGGACAGAACTTACGAGATAATCGCCTACAGGAAAAAGGAAAACTGGGGAAAGGAGAGAAACGTGGACAGAGCTTCGGTATATCAGATGGATGCTAAAACTTTTCCTCTAACTTTCAACAACGTTGACTATGCCGAGGATAGGATTTTAATTACTCCTCATTCACCCTGCCCTGTTTTTTTTGGAATTCGAGGCGAGAATCCAGAAATTCTGAAGCAGGCTTATGAGATGGTGAAAAGCGAGGAGAAGGCAGATGTAGTCGCTATGTACGAAACAAACCAGGGCACAGATGCGCATCTTGAGCATGTTAGAAAAATCTCAGATATTAAGCCTTACTCTTCAGTAATCCTTGAAGGCACCGTAGCTAGAAAGCCGGAGATTATAACAGGCGGGCATGTAATATTCTCGGTCTCAAACAGCGAAGGCAGCATAGACTGCGCAGCCTATGAGCCGACCAGAGACTTTAGATGGATTGTTAATAAGCTTAGGATAGGGGATGCAGTAAGGGTTTACGGCGGGGTGAGAGCAGATAGGTTAACAGTAAACCTCGAAAAAATTGAAATCCTAAAGCTGGCTAAGTTCTGCGAAGAAAAAAATCCTTTGTGCAAAAAATGCGGAAGAAGAATGGAATCTGCGGGCAAGAGTCAGGGCTTCAGATGCAGGAAATGCAAAACCCGTGGAAAAGAAAAAGTAGAAGAAGAAATAAAAAGGGAATTGGAAGAGAAAATCTATCAAGTGCCACCGGGAGCAATGCGCCACCTGAGCAAGCCCCTAGTAAGATTTTAGTAGTTAATCTGACAATATTATAAAAAGGAGGGAGAAAAATGAAAAAAATATTGGTGCCTGTAGATGGGTCTGAATATGCAGATAAAGCGGCTGAGAAAGCAGTAGAGCTGGCCAAGAGATACGGTGCGGAGATAAGCATTATGAACGTCGCCCAACCTTTTTCAATACTCCTCGGCTTCAAGAGCGTGGAGGAAATGAAGGCCGACGCTGAGAATATTGCGAAGAAAACTGTTGAAAAACTGAAAAAGCAAGGTGTAAAAGCCAGAGCTCTGGGAGTCATTGGCGACCCTGCCGATGAGATAGTTAAGTTTGCAGGAGAAGGAAAATATGACTTAATCGTAATGGGCTCCAAAGGCTTAACAGAGTCTCAGCGCTTCCTTGTGGGCAGCGTAACCCAGAAAGTAGTGGAGTATTCACCCTGCTCGGTTTTGGTCGTAAAACTATAAAAGGGCTATGGACACGTGGCCCAGCCAGGATAAGGCGGCAGCCTCCTAAGCTGTAGATCGGGGGTTCAAATCCCCCCGTGTCCGTTTCTCAGCATTCGTCGCATTCGCTCCTCTGCCGAGACCCATTTTCCGTCAACGCTTTTCGCATAAGCATTCGCTTCGTAGAAGCGAGTGCATGAGTGATGCTCACGCTCTCGTTCCTACGGAACGAATGCAAGCACGAATGATGCCTCGTGCCGACACCCGAGCTACTTTAGAACTCTGCCTTCCTCGTCGATCTCTCCAGCTCTTATTCGAGTTGTTGAAATCGGCTTTCCGTCCTCAGCGAGCACGAAAGGAATTACGATGATTTCCAGAGCAGGGAGACCTCTTTTTTTTCTAATCTCGTTGATTTCAGCAGCTCGGGCTTCCGTCTCTTCAGAAACTACTATGGCATCTATTTTGCTATCGCTTATCGCAGGTCCGTAGGCGTCGTTTAATTTAACAATTTCATAATTTAATTTCAAAAAATTCTGCAGCGCTCTCTTTCGCTTTGAAAAAAGCTCAGCTTCTTTTTGCAGCATTTCGTCTGATGTTAAGCCTATTATCACGTGCTCACCAACTTCAAATGCCTTCTCGATTAAAGCTCTGTGACCTTTGTGCAGCGAATCGAAAGTGCCTCCGACTGCAACTTTTTTGAACTTCATGGCAAAAAGATATATCTCTATGAATTAAATTGTTTTGCATGAGAAAATTAGATACTGCATTGCAGTACTTGAATGAAAAAAACATAGAGTGCGGCATAGTTTTAAAGCCCGAAAATATTTTTTACCTCAGTGGCTTCTTCCCTTCTTCGCGGGCTGCGCTCTTGCTAAAGCAAGAGCCTCTCTTGCTTGTTTCGAGGATGGACGCAAAGCTTGCAAGCGCAGGCTGCGTGGAGTTTAAGGTATTTGAGAAACTTGAAAAGGAGCTGAAGCTGGAGTACAGGAACATAGGGATTGAAAAAAATTATGCAAATATTAAATTTTATGAGAAATATCTG
Source organism: Methanobacteriota archaeon (assembly GCA_043820925.1). Lineage (GTDB taxonomy): Archaea > Hydrothermarchaeota > Hydrothermarchaeia > Hydrothermarchaeales > JACRDW01 > JACRDW01. Next base: position 3,733 of record JBDRDL010000073.1, read on the forward strand.
GCCGGGAAAAATATTCAGGACTTAAACTTCATCGAGGAAATGCGGAAAATCAAGGGCAGAGAAGAAATAGAAAAAATAAAAAAGGCTATAAAAATTGCTGGAGATGCTCTTGTAGAGGCAACGAATGCTATGGAAGGAAAAACTGAGCGAGAGGTCGCTGCTATGGCTGAGTATGCGATTAAAAAGAGAGCAGGAGCGGCATTTGAGGCTATAGTAGCTTCTGGAAAAAATTCTTCTATACCGCACCACATGCCGAGCGACAAAAAAATAAAGCCGGATGAAGCGGTTATTATTGATATAGGAGCTAAAGTAGGCTACTACAACTCAGACATCTCCAGAACTCTTAACTCAAACCCGGATATCTATGGTGCTGTAATCGAAGCGCAGAGAGCTGGAATAAAAGAGTGCTATGCAGGAAATGAGATTAATAGCGCAGATAGCGCAGTTCGAAGCGTGCTGAGAGAATATGCTCTTGAAGAGTTCTTCCTGCACTCTTC
>JBDRDL010000074.1:0-20585 GCA_043820925.1 Methanobacteriota archaeon
GGAGGAACTGGAAGGAAAACAGGCAGCGTGGCATCTATGCCTTTCCTCCTTGCCACTAGCGCATGTCCAAGCTCATGAATGCCCAAAATGCTCATCAAAGAAACAGCAAAAATAATGCTCTGGCTGAGGCTACCTTCTGCCCACCACACATAGCCGGCCCAGGTCATTGTTATAGCTGTTGCAATTAAAAGCAGGAAGTGCAGTAGTGGTCTAATTTCCCTCCTCCTCTCCTTCTTACGCACGATTGCAACTTGCAGCTCTCCTTTTATCCTTCTGTACTTGGGGAGATATTCGGTAGCTTTGAACTCTTCTAAAATCAATGAAAAGGATTCTTCATGCGAATAGCGGGGCATCACGGTATAAACTATTGCGCCTTTATCCTCGGCCGCTCGATAAATCGAAAAGCCCTTCTCAACCTTCTCTCTTCCGTCAGGAAGATGGCATTCCTCACCAGCTTCCTCTCGGAATCTGCTCCAAGTTAAATTTTCCATCATAATTCAACGTAACCTTTGTCAGCGTTAATTGCTATGTGCATTCCATTTTTAAGAAATTCAAATGGGTTTTTCTCGAGCGAATCCAGCATAGGTAAGTCAGAGATTATTGCGCCCGCCGCAACAACTTGCTCAGCATGCAGAGCAATCATCCCTTTTGGAGCAGCTCTGTTCTTCTTCATCTGGTAAATAACATAGCTGCCCACCGTAGAGCCTTTTCCCCTGGGGAAAACCAAAATCTTTCCTGCAATGCTCTGCCCTTCTAACTCATGACCTTTCTCAGTAACTATTCCGGTCCTCGGGTCAATGCCTCCCAAAAATGTAATCGCTTCCTTGGTTAGAATTACTTCTCCTTCAGCGATGCCTCTGGATATTATCCTTCCATAGACTTTCATAAACCAGCCTTTCCTTATTTAATAAATCAGCGTAGCATTCTCCTCTTGTTTTTCCTTCTCCCAAAACTGTGCAGATTGGACTTTCTTTATCTATGCGCTCACCATAATGAGGCACATCCTTAATAAAATCTAGCCTTTCTTTATATATTATATCCCTATCTGCAAACAAAATTTTCTTGCTCCAGAATTTTCCTGATTTTTTTACTTTTAAATCGAAATTTTCTTTCAAACAGGCTTTTACATGCAAATCAAGAATATTGGTCCCATGAGCCCTTTCCAGCACCTCCATTGAACCTGTTATCCTCGGATTTACTTCCAGAACATACGGCTCGCCGTTTTTGAGAATGAAGTCTATGCCATTGCTGCCTTTTAGCTTGAATGCATGAGAAATTTGGCAGGAAGTTTCTTCTATTTTTTCAATAACCTCTTTTCCCTCATCCAGAGGAGTGATATTGCCGGCGTATCTATATTTATTAAAAAAAGTACCGACCAGCTGTTCAGTAGACCCTGTGCAGAAGCAGCCTTCTTCTGCGCATATGACCGTAGAAGAAACAGGTTTGCCCTCGATATACTCTTGCAGCAGTACTTTGCTCCCAAGCTCCTCCATTTCAAGAATATTCTGCCTATCGTATATTGAGTGCCCTCCTCCGCTCTTGATAGGTTTTATCAGCCAGTTTCTTTCAGATTTAATAATTTCTTTTGCTTCATCTGGAGAGGTAATTTCAGTTCTTGGAAAGGGAATATTTCTCCTTCTAAGCTCCCTGAAGAGATATTCCCAGTCCCTCACTTTTCGCAGCGTATCTGAATCATTGCCGAGAACAATACAGCGCTTCTCAAACTCTTCAACAAGCTCCGGGTGATTCTCAAAACCCGAGCCGTACACAACATGCGTAAATTCCAAATCCTGCGCATGTTTGAATAAATTCTCTATAGTGTACTCTTCTTTAAACTCGTGGTTCAAGGAATAATTTTCACATATTTCTTTCTGGTCGATGTCGCCGAAAAAGTCTAAAGAAATAAAGTTGTAGCCTGCTTTCTTCGCTGATTCTGCCATTGCTCTGGTGCTGGGTGCGATGAGGAGGAGTTTCATGATTCAAGCTTTGTTATTAAAATACATAACCTTTATTATCTGGTTTCGTATTACTCTTTTGCAGAATCCTCAAAAGGGAGGGTATCATGAGCCAAAATAAAATTATTAAAGGTCTCAGTCCCCCGCTGAATGAAAAAGAAGCTAGGGCGCTACTTGCGCTGATGAGGAATGGAAGAGTAACTGACTCTAAGCTAAAAGAAATCTTGGGGTTTAGAAGCGAAAATTCAGCTGCATATTACAGAAAGAGATTAGAGAAAGGAGGGATAATCGAAAGATATGCTGCGATTGTGAACTGGGAGAAGCTTGAATTCGGGACGAAGTTTATGGTTATTGTCGAGGGCAGTGACGAGAACGCATTTCATGAGATAGAGAGGGACCACGTTTTCTCTGCCAACGAGCACCTGAATAGAGTAGGCGATGTTGTCATTACGCCAACCCTTTTCGGTCCAGTGGTATTAAAAGAGGTCTCGACTTCCTACGGCGTTGTTGGAGTTATTACTGGCCATACAACGTCCGAGGATGCCGCTAAAAATTATTCTGAAGTTTATCTCAAAGAAAGATACCCAGACATAAAGACTACAACCTATATCTTAAAGGATACCACAATAAAGGATTTTTTCATCCAGAAGGATTTCATTAAGAAATTCAGAGCACTTTCTCCGCCCACAGAGAAAGACAGAAAGCGGCTGGAAAGGTTTAAAGAGAAATTCCTTCAGCGATTTTCTTCCGGAAAGTCAGAATGAACAGAATTATGTTTGGCACCGAAAGAGATAAAATCATCCTATCCTTAAGCTTGTCCCCTTGAATAACTGGATCCCCGAATAGTAGTATTTTGACGCAAGGATATATTAAAAATAGAAATATGACTGCTGTTACGAGCATATAAATCGACTTGTACACAATTGATAAAATTACCAGAATTATAACAGGTGCGAAGGCTAAACCACAGCAAACTTTTGCAGCCCTTCTTACTCCAAGCATCAGCGGCAACGAATTAACATCACCCCTTACATCTCTAAAATCTTTCATGAACACGAGTGAGAATATTAAGAGAAAAATATATGCTGCTACGATGAACGTATTTCCTGTGATATAGGAATAGATGCTCCATACGCCAATTGATTCTAAAACAAAACAAAAGGCGATAATGGCGATGGCAACCACTGACTTATCCTTAAATCTAAAGTTAGGATGAGAATACAGAACATAGCCGCATAGAATTCCTATAACATAGCACAGAAATAGAATCTTGCTGAGAAGCAGAGATACGACGAGAGCTGTGAAAGTAAGCAGGCTTAAGTACGCCCACGCAACTTTTACTGACATCCTGCCAGAAGGGATTGGTGCTTCAGGCTTGCATATCCCGTCTATTTCCCTGTCGTAAATATCGTTGTAAATATCCGAACCGCTGTGCATTAGCGCACCAGAAATTATCGCCGGTACAATTCTTGCATCCACTTCCCCTACAAATGCGCTGGTTGCCAGAATAACTGAAACATCCACTGCGCTACCCTTCAGTTTTAGTATTTCAATGAAAGGTTTTATTCTGTCCGCATAAAATACAAACTTCATTTTCTCATAATGCAGCGAAGACGAATACCTTGCAAAATTCTCTATGAAAACTGCGGAAATCTCATTAAGTTATTGCGAAAAACGCAATAGTTCGTTGCGCTTTTTGCAGTTTTCATTTAGTATTTCTAAAATTAGCTTTTGCGTCTAGAGATTAGCACTCGACAAAATGCATGATGCCATGCCCAAGTTTTGAGCTGAGGCACGGCATCAAGACCCCATAAGAGGCATTACTGTTTCTGCCTTGAAGGGATTTAAGGCTTGCGGTAGTGCCTCCGGGGGAGTAAATGAAAAGGAGGTTGAGAAAATGAAAGAAAGTTTGAGGAAAAGTTGGAAAGGAGGCGCAATGCTGGCGATGTTGCTGCTCACATTGAGCATAAGCGCGGCGCCGGCGTTTGCGTGGGGACCGATAAATCACGACGCAATAGCTTGGGAGACAGCAACCAGCGATGTCATAGGTACCTATCCAAGTCTTTACTATGATGTTGGAAGTGTTTCCTGTGACATTGGAGACTTCACACCATTACCTGGAAAGGATCCAACAAACTACAATGTAGCATGGAGAATGCACGACAGAGACATAGAAAATGGTTATGATTGGTATGCCAGCACAGACTATAGAGCGTTTACGACCAACATGTACAAATATTTTGCCGCAACGGATAATCAAAAAGCTTTCACTCTCGGGTGGCGTGGTCACGTGCGCGGAGCGGACCCAGTTGTACTGAGCGCTGGCAAAAATGGTTTTTGGGATAAAATATATTTGGATAACATAGCTTACTACGAAAAGGGTGGAAGAGCTAACTATGTGTGGATGTATCCTGACATGGTGCAAGGTGCCTATCAGTATACTTACGGAGTAACGCTGAGCACAACCGACATTAGTGCTGCTACAGCTGCGCTTGCCGCAGCTATCGGTACCGAAAAAGAGTTGTTTATAAATCTTGTAAACTATGCATACGCCAAAGCAGTATACGGGAATAACTACGCTAACGTCTGGTATCCCAACGCAAAATCGGACACAATAACTCAGGTGAAGAATTTGAGGCTCTATGGATTTTCAGTGCTGTCGCCAAACACAGAGCTTCCGAAAGTGAGCAAGTCAAGCAATAAAGAGAGCGAATACAAGGAGCTTGAAAAACAGCTTGGTGAAGAGCTTGAGGCAGAGGCAAATAGAGTAACTGCGAAGTTGCTCAGTGAGGGAATAATTGAAGTTCCTCTCGACTACAATGCCCAGACAGGTCTGTTGAAGGCAGGACCTATAGTTGTAAAAGACCAAACAGCGTACGATGCAGAGATAGCGAAGTCCAGAGAGAACATAGAGAAGATAAAGGAAAAGCATCCAAAGTACAAGAAGTTCAAAGATACAGGAAAGGTTGATTAACTTCAACCTTCCTTTTTATTTTTATTGGTGATTGATATGAAAAACAAAATTAGAATTTTTGTTGCTCTAATTATTTTGCTGGTATTCATCACAGGCTTATTCTTATATATTGATCCGGAGGAAGTCAGTGGGGGACATTACGTAGATATTCAAGCGAGCAGAGATGTAGTTAATGTAACTTTAATACTACCTGCGCTGATTTCTCCTAAAACTCGACAATTGCACAACCCTGACAATAAGATATACAAAATCGAGGAAAAAAATCTCGTTGATCCACGGTATGGAACGGCATATAAGGTCGAAGAAAGGATTCTAACAGATACACTTTATGGAAAAATGCTAAAAGTAAAATTGAGGGACGATGCTCTTATTGAAATAGGTTCGGAAATATATGAGAGAAGGTATGGTAAAGAATATACGGATTATCTCTCCGTGCACAAGCCATGGGTCAATAAATTATCTGATCCGAGAATAGCTGCTTTTTCAGAAGAATTTGAGTTTGATTTACAACCGAAGTACAACGAAAAATTGCATGAAGTAAAATTCAGATATGGTCTTGGGCAAGTTATTTTTCCGTTTGAAAGAATAGAAAAAGGAGAGGAATTTGATGAAGCTAGTTATCAAAAAATAAAAGAAGCACTGAAAATATACTACAAACCGTATTTATTCGAAAAATTTGACACCTTTGGAGCGGTCGAATTTAACGGCAACGGAACAATCGAAGTTAATATAACTCTAGCCACATGCCGTATAAAGACATTCTTCTTCATGCCCCTGCCTCCTGATGCCAGAGATAGCGTCTGCTATAATTTGAAAGGAGGGTTCACAACAAACCAAAGCGGTGAGTTTGTGCCATTTGAAGTCGTCGGTTTCGCTTTCAGAGCAGTTTATGCCCTTTGAGTTATTGATTATGCTTTCAGGAAAAAGTTTCTCGGTGAGGGGTTGTAGCGATGTCTTTTGATGCGGGTGCCTATGTAGTGGCATACTTAGTTCTGAATTTCGGCGTTGCGTTCTGCATTGGCTTACTTGCATTCTGGGTTTCTAATAAATTGTTGAAAACCAAGTTAAGTTTTTCAAGAATAGTTTTTGCTCAGATAATTAATTTTTCACTTGGAGTTGGATTGGTGAATATTCTTCGCACAATATTTGATAAACCGCTTATCACTGATCCTATCATATCCATAGCTACACTGCTTTCGCTGTTCTTTTATTTCAGTAATATCTGCAGATTAGATTGGAAAAAATCAATAGCCATTGTATTTGTATCTTACATAATAAGCTCTGTATTGCGGATAATTGTCATGCCTTTCATGATATTTGGCTAGTTTCAAATAATAGAGCGAGTTTTTGGTCGGTGAAACCATGAACCCCGAAATCCTCGGAACACTTGTTAACCGCCTCTCACCGATTCCAATTTACGCAGCTCTGGCTTTGGTGCTCTGGGCGGCAAGCAAAAAACTGAAAATCGAGAGATTGGATTTACAATACTCAAACAAAAGCCTTGTATACGTTCTCGCTGCGCTGGTTTACTCCAGCATTGCAACGGCAATAGCAATAAGCTTGCTTTCGGGACGCGAGCTATTTCTAACGCCGTTTACGATAGGATTCACCGCCATTGAATATTTCTCTGTAATGCTGCTTCCCGCAGCGTTGGTGCTCAGACTGGAGAAGCTGCCCTTAAAATCAGTTGGGATAGCAAGGCAGAATCTAAAACAAGCCTTCCTTATTTCAGCTTTGTTGATTTTCTTGTTCATCCCAATCGTAAACTACAAGCGCATCCCCACGCTCGCTTCAGACTATGCCCTCCTCAGCCTGACTAAATTCCTAATCGTTGCCGCAGGCGAGGAAATTTATTTCCGCGGCTTCGTGCAACTTCGCTGCGAAGCCTTGTTCGGCGCGTATAAGGGTATGGCGATTGCAACGCTACTCTTCGGACTTTACCATTTACCCATAATCGCGCTCTACGAAGGCACAATTCCCTTCATGCTGGTGATGAACCTGCTCACCGTGCTCATCTTCGGAGCCTTTCTTGCGTATTTGATGCACAAGACGCAGAACGTTCTCTCGCCGGCTCTGGTGCACGCCTTCGTGAACTGGTATCCGAGGCTGTACTGAGGGCGCGGAAGAAAAGGGGCAGGCGCATTCAAAAGCGAATGTGCGTGAAGCCGGGCTGCATGGTGGTATCCAAAGGAATTGGGCAGAACTTCCTTCACGGTATCCTAAGGAGGATGAAACATGAAAAAACTTTTGGTTTTAGGAATATTTGCATTGTTGGTAGTCGGAGCAGTCGTAGCAAGTCAGGGGCTGAAGATAAGAGAAGTTCCTCCGCCAGACGACAAGCCAAGACCAGCACCGTCGGAGAAATCATAGTTGAGCATCCGCATGGCGTGGATATACTTCCGCCAAAGATGAGCAGTCCCAAGTTTCCAACGTACAAAGCTTATAGGATAGGAGTGCTTCAGAGCCTCTCCAGCTCAGACCCTGAGAAAAAAGTGGAAGCAGTGGTAACTTTCACCGAACCTCTTACGCCAAACGAATTTGATGCTCTCGCAGCAGGTTATTCTGTGATTGGTGTCGAAGGATTCAATAAAGACAAAAGAAATTTCTTGCGACGGTACTCTCGCTACCTATTGCATAAGGATGAAGTGGAGAGCATCACAAGTGCAGTCATAGAAGGTACGGGTCAAGAACTTCTGAAACTTCAAGAGAATAACAACGTACTGCTTGTGGACGCCAACATCGAAGGGATACATTCAAGAGTTCTTCCATAGAGGGCTTAGCCCTCTTCTTTTATTTTTTTCAATGTCTTTGTAATATTTCAACGGCATTAAAAAATTGCATTCTTCATTTAGTTTTTCTAAAATTAACAAGCTTAGAGATTAGCGCTGATGGTAAAATCGTGGTTCAAGTTTCAATCCTTGTTTTTATCGTTCCTACGAATCTCCTCAAAAAGTCTAACATCACTTCTGACCCATCGTTTCTCTTTTCAATTTTTTTGAGTTTTGTTTTCATTCTATCTTGCTTTTTCTCCCCTTTATCACAAAACCAAAGATCACGGCGAGCATCAAAAGGTAAAATATCCCAGCCTTGATCGGTATCCTTTTTGTCTGGAAATTGAGAGAAAAGGAGGGATATCTCATGTCTTTTAGATCTATGGTTACAGTATTTTTATCTTCATGGTATTTGCAGTTGTGGCATCTCACTTTCTTGACATTGGCCGGAAGCCCGATTTCTCCTTTAATAGATCCGTAGAGATATCTCCTCAATTCCGGACCGAGGGGTTCTATATTGATGGGCAGTGAGAGGGAGTAATAGTTACCCCAGAGCCCCATTCTGTATCTTTCCGGCATGGTAGAGTAGTTCATTTTAGAAATAATTGTTGTGCTCTCATTTTCCTCGATAGACAAGACCAAGCGATATTCTGAGCGGTATTTGTCCTCTTGGACCGTCTCCAGCTCGACCTTCCCCCCGTCAACAGAAACCTCCAGGAGCCCTGGTTTTCCCGTAAATCCATATCTAAGCGCAAACTTCATGGTTTCGTTGTACTGGTTTGAGAAACGGTGTTCGTACGTAAGACTTGTGTTTTTTATGTCCATGACGCCATTAACTTTTATATCAACCGGGATTGCAACGCCTTCCCCGCCGGTTTCTCTGTGAGCTATTACTTCATGAATTTCATAAGGTTGAGCAAGTGCTTGGGAAACTAGTAGTAGTGTAATTGCAACAAGCATAACTATTCTCATTCACATCACCAGCAGGAGGTACTGCAGTACTATTCCAAGCCCGACCAGTGCAGAACCTACGAGCACGTGGTCGTAAAACGATTTTTCAATCTCAAGCTTCTTATCTTTTATCAGAAAGTACACGGATGAGCCTATGTGGAATCCGGCGCTGGCGGAGAATATCATAGCTGCTGTAAACACCAGCAGAACGGCGCCAACCTTGATATTCATTATAAAAGGAGTGAACTCCAGGATTTCAGCGAGAGAAGCCCCAGAGGCTATACCTATCACAAAAAGCAGTGTTACTGAGGGTATGCATATCAAAACACCGCTTGCGATTATGGAAACCGCCGGGACTATGTTCGACTTCAATACATCGAGGAGCTCTATCTCGTATTCGAAGGTAGGCGCAGCATAGCCGTAACCTCCCAGAGCTTTCATTGCATAGATCGTTTCTCTGTGTATGGGATAGATCGGTTCAAAGCCAAATACTGGCCCATGAATTACATCTAAGAATCTCAGGGTGTAACCTATGAAAAATCCAGCGAAGAATACCATTCCTGCGAACCAGAGGAATTTTTTATTTTTCATCACAGTGTTTAACTAGGTTAGGATTGTTTATAAAGCTATCGAAAACTTCGATTCTAATTGAACCTATATCCATATACAGAAAATTCAAAACAGCGCAGATACTACTTCAACAAATTCTCCAGCGAATCAAATCGAACCTTGAGCTTCGAAAGATTTGCGCAGTAAAACGCTGCCTTTGCAGAATTTACGCCCACTGCTTCTATTCCTAAATCTCTCAGCGGCGAGACCACCATACAGGTGTCGTAGATTACTTTTATTTTTTTGTTTTTAATGCGCTTTTCAACCAATTTGTTCTGCCTTGCGGTAAATGCCCAGACTTCTCGCTTTGGCTTCAGCTGCTCTATTTTTAATATTTCTGCAATGCTGCAGTGAGGGCAGCCGATGCAGATGGCATCTACTTCCTCTGCGCTGTTCAGTTTTTCATAGACTTCCTTCAGCTCCTCTCTCCCGAATTCTATTTTTTCCCCTTTCTCTGAGCAGGTATTGGGAGTGACTCCTGGAATTTGAAACATATTTATCGTGCCCACGCCGAGCGCAGCGCTCAGAATTTTCAGCTCTTCTGCGGTTGGCGATTTCTGATAAGAAGCTGGCATGCTTGCCATCTTCCTGACGGAAGAGATGTTCTTGAATACCGGCACTCCCTCATAACCCGAAACATAGTAGCCCATCGCAGAGTAGTCAGCCTCACTTCGCAGCTCTGTTTCAACTTCCACGGTAAAGGTGCCTTTCCTGTTCTCATCGAGGTGCAGGCCGCAGTAAGGAGTTTTTCCGAGCAAGGCTGAGGCAAGCGCTGAGACTGCGCTCTCCCTGTTTGTCCTCGCCCCCAGAACGCTGTTGGCAAAAACCACGCTGCTCGATTCTGCCCACGCTACGTGCTCCCCGAAGTGGGGCAGGTTTCCGATTAAATAAGGGGCGCAGGTGCAGGAAGGAAGCATGCCCATTGCCTCGTAAGCCTTGACTATGCGCAGCTGCTTCTTCGCAAAGTTCTCCTTAAAACCGAGCTCCCTCCATCTCTCTAAATCAATACCGGCAGGATTTATGGTAGCGAAAATTCTGGCTTTTGCTCCTTTAGAAGCCCAATCTTCAAGAAAATCCAAACCAGCGTCCCCAATCGTGGCATAGGAAACCCCGGAGACCTGAGCGCTCGCAACGTCTATCAGCTTTTCTGCTCCGTAGATGTCCCCCAGAACTACAAGCAGCTCCATTGCTTTCTTCGCTGCTTCTCCTTCCTCTCCTTGGAGAATCTTTTCCTCGTCCTTGGTCAGGTGCATACTAATAAATACTAGTTGCATTTAAATATACCTCCTCATTTGCGCAAGCAAGAGCGCAAGACCGACGCACTAGCTTCGCTAAGGAGGCGAGAGAATGCATCCGAAAATAAAAAAAATCGAGAAAACCATTGAAAATTATGAGAGAGCTATAGCGAAGAGAGAGAAAGAAATCGAGCATTTTAAAGACGTTATAAAGAAAGCAGCCGCCGAGCTGGAAAACCTGAAGAAAGAGGAAAAACCAGCAGAGAAGAAGCCTGAGAAGAAACCACCAACAAAAAAGCCTGTAGAGAAAAAGTCGATGCACGCCAAGAAAACTTAAAAAATGGGGGAGGGGCCCATGGAGCTAGTAAAAGTAGATACGTTGCTCCACAGGCACTAAAATTTTGGATTTTTCACATATAAATAGCTTACGCTTGCACCTTCGCTCTCTCAAAATCTTTTTCCCTGCCCAGCGGTATTGTAGCGTCTATACCAACTTTTGCGGTAAGCCCGGTCTTGCTTGCGCTCGGGTCAAGCGAGGAGCCTCGGACATTCTTTATTATAACCGCATCTCTGTCTGCCTGAAATCTCGTCGCTATTGCAAATTCCACGCTGCTCGGGTCAAAAATATCTATGTCATCGTCGACTATAACAACGTGCTTCATGCTCGGGTGCGCTTGCAGCGCAGCATGAATAGCTTTTTTGCCGTCCTCTTCGCTTCTCTTAGAAATCGCAACCACGCCGTGCAGCCAGCTGCAGCCTCCTTCAGTCAGACAAACATTTTTTACGTCTGCAACTTTTTTGACTGCGTCGTATATCCTCGGCTCCTGTGGCATGCCCATGAGCAGCTTGTGCTCTATTCCTGAGTTGAGCAAGGCATGATAGACTGGCTCTTTTCTGTGCGCAATGTACGAAACCTCGATCAGCGGCTGCTTTCTGGTGGTGTCGTAAGTACCTGTAATGTCTGCGAAAGGTCCCTCATCTGCTCTCTCTTGCAAAATCCTTCCCTCCATCACAATCTCTGAATAACGAGGCACTTCCAAGTCAACGGTCTTGCATTTGACTAATTCTACTGCCTTGCCCGAGAGCGAGGATGCGAGCTTGAGCTCATCGTATCCTAAAGGAGGGGAATAAGAGGCAGCAAATAGAACCGCAGGATGGATGCCGATTGCAATTGCAACTTCCAAGGGCTCGCCTCGCTGCTCTGCTCTCTGGTGGTAGAGATAAAGGTGGCGCTCGACGAGACGAATTGCCAGCTTTCTATCGCCGAGCACGAGCATCCTGTGCACAGACACATTTCTGCCATATTCAGGGTCCTTGGCTATGACTATGCCTGAGGTAATGTACTTTCCTGCATCTTTCTCAAAGTGCTTTAAAATCGGCAGCTCGTTAAGACTTTTTTTCCTGACTTCATAGCACTCTCCTTTTTTAACAACTACTGGCTCGACGGGATTATCCAACGCATTTGAAACAGTATCTATGTAGCCCTCTTTGGTGGTTCCAATAGCCCTGCATACGCTTTCTCTGGAAGGAGTCATATTTCCAACGACCCTGAAATCATAACCCCTAACTCTTTCAAAAAAAACAGTTTTATCTTGATTCTCTTGCAGTATTCTTGCAATCTCGTATTCTGTAGAAACTTTTTTTATTACGATTTCTTTCTTAATGAACTTTCGAAGCTGCACTACCCCCACCTCTTGTAAAGCTCGTTTTCCACTCCGAGAGAATCCAGAATCTTGCCTACTATAAATTCTACCAAATCCTCTACCTTCTTTGGATTGTGGTAAAATCCTGGCATTGCAGGAAGAATGACAACGCCCAGCCTAGCTAACTTCAGCATGTTCTCCAGGTGAATTACAGAGAGGGGAGTTTCCCTGGGAACGAGTATGAGCTTCTTTTTCTCCTTAATAGCAACATCTGCACTTCTGGTTATCAAATTGTGCGAAAAGCCGTTTGCTATTGCTGAGAGAGTTTTCATGCTGCAGGGCGCAACAACCATCGCATCTATTTTAAAAGAGCCGCTTGAAAAAGGTGCCTCGATGTCTTTCTCGCTGTAGCATCCTCTTAGAATTTTTGGAGCTCCAATCTCATGCTTAATAATTTTTTTAGCTGTATCTGAAACTATGCACTCAGTTTGCACGCCTTTTTGCTTCAAAACTTCTAACAGTCTCAACCCGTATATAGCGCCGGAGGCGCCGGTTACGGCTAAAAGAATCTTCATAGGTAATGCTTTAAGCAAAGTTATATATAACGATTGCCAAAAAGGAAAAGCATGGCTGTAAGAGAAGCGCTGCACAGTCTAAGCACCTCTCGAATATTCTTAGTTTTGTCTGCCTTAATTATAGGTTACATAATTTTCAATGCTTTGGTAACGCAGCCCAAGGTAGGAGTAATAACGATAAGCGGCACTATTGGTGACGAGGAGCGCATGGGCGGCATTACTGCAAGGGAAGTTGCGAGCATGCTCAGATATGCAAAGGGAGAGAGAAGCATTAAAGCGGTGGTGCTGGAGATGAACAGTCCAGGCGGACTCGCTTCAGCGAGCGAGGAGATATACATGAGTGCACTCGACTTAAAAAAAGAGAAGCCGCTCGTAGCTTCGATAAACGGCATTGGCGCTTCTGGTGCTTACTACGCTGCGGTCGCCTCTAATTACATCTACGCCAAGCCTACCTCGATAGTGGGAAGCGTCGGAGTTGTTACAAAGCTGCCTACTCCGGAGAGACTTGACGAAGATACTCTAATCACAGGTCCATTCAAAGAAATGGGAGCATCGAGAAGAGACTGGGCTTATCAAACGCAGATGGTTGGGGAAACTTTCCTTCAAGCTGTAATGCTCCAGAGGAATGATAAACTGAAAATAAGCAGGGAAGAATTAGCCAGAGGCGAAGTTTATATCGGCACTCTTGCTCTGAGGTATGGACTTATAGATGAAATCGGCTCCACCGGCGATGCGATAGAAAAAGCTGCGCAGCTCGCTGGCATAGCGAATTATAAAGTTATGGACATAGCAAAAGAGATGAACCTCACGCGAGCTGCCATGCCGTTCCTCGTGAATGAAACTCTCCTCCGCTCACCTACGAACACTGCTCCGATAAATTACTACATCTACATGGAGTTTGAAAAATGAGAAAAATTCTTTTTGCATCGCTGGTAATAGGCTTTGTAATGCTGCAGGTTTTGATTTTCTACAGGGGAATATATATTCCTCCTCCTGTCAAGATGTATGAGCTGGAGAACGTTACGCTTGTCAAACCGGCTGCTGCAGAATTTGCTGATGTGTTTGAAAAGAAGGCCGGAGGAGCAGTCGTATTCGACCTGTCGCACGAAAATAATTTTTTGCCCAGTGAGCTAAATGCTCTTTACTCAAGAATCATTTCCAGGAATTGCACAGTCGAATATTTGCGGGAGGCTGAGAAGCTCAGCGCAGCTCTAGAAAACGCAAGCGCATTCGTTGTTATAGCTCCGGAAAAAGCTTTTTCAAGCGAAGAAACTTCGCTGGTGGAGAAATTTCTGGACAGAAATAAAACACTGCTTTTAATCGCTGACCCGGGAAGAACGAGCGAGATGAACAGCCTTTCCATGAAATTCGGAATAATATTCGAGGACGATTATCTGTACAACTTAAAGGAGAATGACGGTAACTTCCAGTACATCTTCCTGAAGAATTTCAAGCAGAGCAGCATAACCAAAAACCTGAGTAAAATCGCTTTCTACGCAGCGGGCTCGGTAACTTCGCAGAATGGCAAGATAATACTTACCGACGAAAATACTCTCTCCTCAAAAAAAGAAGGAAAGGAATTTGCAGCTGCCGTGCTCCTCGAGGAGAGGCGTATTCTGGCACTCGGCGATTTTACCGTCCTGACAAGCCCTTACAACGCTGTTCTGGACAACCCAAAGTTTATTTCAAACATAGCTGATTATCTGGCTGGAAGTTAGAGGTAATCCTCCAGCTTTACTTTTGAGACTTTTTCCACGTGCTCCTTTGGAGTATAAATTGCAACGTCCCACTGCCCCTTCCACGCTTCCTTCAATATTTTAACTAAGGGTGAGGCATCCTCAAGTTTTAGGAGCTTTCCGTCTTTTAAAATCGAGGCTCTCATTTCTTTATAAGGTAGTGAGGGTATGTCCAGCAGCACATAGCCGCGACTTAAACTGCATTCGCCAGCAATCACGTCTTCCAACTTCCGCCATTTTTCAACTTTTCTTCTCAACTTAAGTAACTTATCTCTCAGCGAGGCATCCAGCTCGTGCCATCCCCTGCTGTGCGCTTTTTTGAAAAGCTTTCTTTCATCGAATCTCTCGCCCATTTCTCGAACATAGCCAGAGGAATTCCTGAATAGATTTTGTATGTCGTAGTCGTCCATTTTGTAGAGCATTTCGTAGTGCAGCAGTCCTTCCTCAATCGCTCTTTCAGTAGCCTTCAGAAACATGGCATCCGCTATTCTGCTCGTGTGGTGCAGGTAAACCGTAGGAGTCATTAAAAATCTCGCAACGAGCAGCGCTTCAACTGCTTTTAATCCGCCCTCCTCGACAACCAAATTTCCTTTGAAAATCTGCATCGTATTTATTAAGCGGTCCAAATCTACTATGCCGTAACCAACGCCGGTATGATGCGCATCTCTGACCAGGAAATCCATTCTGTCTACGTCAAACTCGCCTGAGATTATCTTGCTCAGGTAACTGCTGCCCTGCAGAATCGTAACAATGTCTCTTGCCCCAATGCCGTTTTTTTCTATAATCCCAGATATTGCAGAACTCTCAACTATGCTTCTGGTTATTTTTTCGTGCGATTTGTTCAGGTAGCACTCCAAGAGCGCTTCCGAAGTATGGGACAGCGGACCATGACCAATATCGTGCAAAAGCGCAGCGATTCTGATTTTCTTCTTATCTTCCCCGCTCAGCCCAAGTTTGTCAGCAACTCTGCCGGCCAGGTGCAGCGCTCCAAGAGAATGCTCGAAACGAGTGTGGTTTGCGCTCGGATAAACGAGATAGGTCATGCCGAGCTGCTTCAACCTCCGCAGCCTCTGAAACTCAAGAGTATCTACGATTTCAACTTCAACCTGCGTTAAAAAAATATCTCCGTGAATCGAATCCCGGATGAACCTCATGTTTTATAATCTACAGGACGGCATATAAAACTATTTTTAAAAGAGATGAAAAACCTGTACCACGACTTCCCTGACCCTGGGACCGTCGAACTCTGCCAGAAATATCCTCTGCCATGTTCCGAGGGCAAGGCTGCCCTCGATTATCGGAACAACTTTATTCGGACCCAGAAGAATTGAGCGCAAGTGAGAGTGCGCATTGTCGTCGATTCTGTCGTGCTCATATCCCCCGCCCTTCGGAACAAGCTCAACCAGCTTTTCGTAATCTCTCAGCAGCCCGGGCTCGTTCTCGTTTATGATTATCGCTGTCGTAGTGTGCTTGGTGAATATATTTGCAGCGCCTTCTTTTACTCCGGATTCTCTGACGACTCTTTCTACCTCGCTGGTTATATCGATAAATTGCACTTCTCTGGAGGTTTTTACGGTTACAAACCGAATCATGCTACTAATATGCAAAGAGTTTTATATTAATTTAATTAATTGCAAAGCATGAAAATACTGCTCATTCACGCTGATTACTTAGAATATAAAGTCGAAAGCAAAACTAAGGTAGCTGAGGAGATTTCTGAAGAATTGAAAACGCAGAGGACCGACGAGGTCCTCGTGGCTTTCATTGCTGTAGAAAAAGCAGATGAGGAGGGGCCTGAGAAAGCGGTGAAGCAGGCGAGCGAGGAGATAACGAGTGTTTATGGCGAGATAAAAGCGAAGAACATATTCCTCTACCCCTATGCGCATCTAAGCTCTTCGCTTGCGAAACCTAACATCGCTGTGAAAATTCTGAAAGACTTAGAAGCTCTGCTTAAGGAAAATTATTCTGTTAAGAGGGCTCCGTTCGGCTGGTACAAGAGTTTCCAGCTCAGCTGCAAGGGTCACCCGCTGAGCGAGCTGTCGAGAGAAATCGTTGTAAGCGAGGTTAAGGAAAAAGTCTCGGAAGCTGTAAAAGCTGAGGAGAAAATGGAAAGGCACCGGTTTATACTGCATAAAGGAAAGCTGATGCCTGCCAGCGAGTTCGACTTTTCGAACTATCAGAGCTTGAAAATATTCTACGAGTACGAGACATCTGGCACAAGGGCTGTGCCGAGAGAGCCGCCCCATATAAAATTAATGCGGGAGCATGAACTCGTTGACTACGAGCCAGGCTCTGACTCTGGAAACATGAGATGGTATCCAAAGGGAGAGCTAATCAAGCAGCTACTCGAAGAGCACGTCACGAATATATTAACCGACTACGGTGCAATGCAGGTTGAGACGCCGATAATGTACGACATGGAGCACCCGCAGCTCAGCAAGTATTTGAATCGCTTCCCTGCGAGGCAGTACATCGTTAAAAGCGAGAACAAGGAATACTTCCTGCGCTTTGCAGCCTGCTTCGGGCAGTATTTAATCAAGCACGACATGACAATTTCGTACAAGCATTTGCCGCTGAAGCTTTACGAGCTTACGCACTATTCGTTCAGAAGGGAGCAGCGCGGAGAGCTCGCAGGTTTGAAGCGCCTCCGCAGCTTTACTATGCCGGACATGCATACGCTGTGCAGGGATATGGAGCAGGCTAAGCAGGAGTTCATAAACCAGTACAGGCTCAGCATGAAATGGATGAACGATATAGGCCTGGATTACGACGTTGCGATGCGATTCGTTAAAGATTTCTATTACGAGAACGAGGATTTTGCGAGAGAGCTTGCAGATATTGTGGGCAAGCCGATTTTGGTAGAGCTCTGGGACAAGCGCTTCTTCTACTTCATCATGAAGTTCGAATTCAGCATAAACGATGCACTAAACAAAGCAGCCACGCTCTCTACAGTACAGATAGACGCCGAGAATACCGAGCGCTTCGATATAAGCTACGTTGACGAGGATGGAAGCAAAAAGCACCCACTGATGCTGCACGCAAGCATAAGCGGAGGCATAGACCGCAATTTATATGCGATGCTCGAGAACGAGTGGCTTCGAGCGCAACAGGGCGAGAAGCCGATGCTGCCCATGTGGCTTTCGCCCACGCAGGTTAGAATTATACCTGTTGCAGAAAGTCATCTTGATTTCTGTGCCGCTCTGCTTTCTGAATTAGAAAACAGCAATATACGAGCAGACTTGGACGACGAAAGCTATACTCTGGATAAAAAAATAAGGGGCGCAGAAAAGGAATGGGTGCCATACATTGTCGTCATAGGTGGCAAAGAGATAGAGAGCGGGGTTCTGACCGTTCGAGTTCGCTCTAAGGGAGGGAAGCAGGAAAAACTGACAAAAGAAGAGCTCATTGAAAGAATAAAAAAAGAAACGGCAGGAAAGCCTTTCAAAAAGCTCTCGCTTCCCGACAGGCTTTCAAAAAGACCGAGGTTTAGATAAATACTTCTTGCGCAGCTTTTACTCCGCTTCCCAACTCAAATTTATGTCCAGCTCTTTTCAAGACCAGTTCTAGGGCTGAAATCACTTCCATCAAATCCAGGTAGCCAATATTCCCCATGTGTCCTATCCTGAAGATTTTTCCTTTTAGGTGCTCCTGTCCGCCTGCTAAAAGAATTCCGAAATCCCTCTTCAGCCTTCCCCTTATGTCGTCATCAGTTAAACCATGCGGAATTTTTATCGCAGTTACTGTATTCGAGGCTATACTCTCGCTTGGAAACAGCTCCAGATTCATAGCCTTTATCGCTTCTCTTGCAGCCTTTGCCAGCAAGCGGTGCCTCTTTATCCTTTTTTCTAACCCTTCTTTTTTCAAAGCCTGCAGCGCAGCGTGCAAGCCATAAACCAGAGTTACAGAAGGCGTGAAGGGAGTAGTTTTTTTGTCCAGAGATTTTTTGTAAGAAGCTAGGTTCAAGTAATAATTTCTCGTCTTGTTGTTCAAAATAACTTCCCACGCTTTCTCGCTCACGCTCAGCATTGCTAAACCCGGGGGTGCTGCGAGGCACTTCTGCGAGCCCGCAATGCATATATCTACGCCCCATTCATCAGTTTTTACATAGTCTCCGCCGAGCGAGGTTGTCGCATCCATTATGAATAACAAATCGTATTTCTTGGCAATCCTGCCGATTGCTTCTGCACTGTGCAGCACTCCAGTCGAAGTTTCGTTATGCGTCAGAGTTATCGCCTTCGCATCGCTCTGCGAGACTGCTTTCTCAACCTGCGCTGCATCTGCAGTTTTTCCCCATTCTACTTTTACCTCTTTCGCTATTCCGCCGTAGCTCTGAACTATGTCCTTGAATCTCTCTCCGAACTTGCCGCCGCCTATGCAGATGAATTCCTCGCCCTCGCTGATGGTGCTCGCTACCGCAGCGTCCATCGCAGCTGTACCTGAGCCCGTGATTAGTATGGCGTCGTTCTTCGTCTGGAATATATCTCTCAAATCATTCCAGCACTGGACGAGCATCTCCCCAAAATCTGGCGTTCTGTGCCCTATGAGCGGCTGTGCCATCGCCAAGAGAACTTCCTGCGAGAGCTCCACAGGACCCGGAATAAACAGCTTTACTTTTTTCATGCGTTGCTTTTAATATTATAAAGTAATTAAATCTTTCTAAATGATTAATTGGATTGCGAAATTGGATAATGCTCTTACTGATGCTGTTATTAAAGCAGCCCGTGGCTTTGAAAAATTTGGAATTCTATTCTCCGCAGGTCTGGACAGCTCTCTCATAGCGAAGCTCTGCGAGGATTTGGGGAAAAAGCCGACGCTCTATTCGGTCGGCATGCAAGGCTCTGCCGAGCTTGTGCAAATAGAAAAAGCAAGAAAATTTTTTAATGGAATAAAAATTAGGGTGATTAGCATTGATGAAGTCGAAAGCTATGCGAGAAAAGTTATCGCTGCGATAAACTCCTACAATGTAATGCACGTCGGAATAGAGATCCCCCTTTATATTGCCTGCGAGGAAGCCAAGAAAGACGGACACAAACTCGTGCTCTGCGGGCAGGGGGCGGATGAGCTCTTTGCGGGTTACAATAGATACCTGGGAATGCCACGAAATGAATTGGAAAAGGCGCTTCGCAGCGATGTGGAAGAGCTTTTAAAAGTAAACATACTCCGTGACATTGCGACGGCAAGGGCAAACTCTCTTGAGCTCGGAGTTCCTTATCTGGATGGTGAGGCTGTTAAAGTTGCGCTGAGCATCCCGGTTGGCTTAAAAATAAAAAATAGCATAAGAAAGTACATCCTGAAAGAAGTTGCAAGGAAAAGAAGCTTGCCCGAATTCATTTATGCAAGGGAGAAAAAAGCGGTCCAGTACTCGACAGGTGTTGATAAAGCGTTAAGAAAACTTGCAAAAGAAAAGGGAAAACGGGTCGAGGAATACCTGCGAGAAGTTAATAAGTAAACAAAATTGTAAGGTGAAAAAATGAAAGTCCAGAAAGAGGCAGAGAAAGTTTTGAAAGAGCTTTCCAAGGCGCTCGGGGAAATCAACCTGAGCGAGACCTACTATGTCGTCGAGGACATAAACATGACCCGGAGCGACGGTGAGGCGAAGGTAGATGGAAAATTCAAGGAAATAATCAAAAAGAACGCTCCCAAGCTCGACGAAGAGGGAAGCTTCGTGATGGAAGTCGGGAAGTGGGTCGAATAGCATGCCATTCGCCAGCGGATTGCTTAGTAGTGAAGAAAACATCTCTCGCTACCTCGAGAAAATCAAAAAAGAGGACAAAAAAATCAATGCGTTTATCGAGCTGAATCCAAATGCCATAGAGGAAGCCAGAAAGATTGATAGAAAAATCGGGCATGGCAAGGCAGGAAAACTCGCCGGCTTGGCTATTGCGATAAAGTCCAACATAAACGTTCGAGGCTTGAGAGCTACCTGCGCATCAAAAACTTTAGAAAATTACGTTTCCGCCTACGATGCAACTGTCATCGAGAGAATAAAGAGAGAGGACGGAGTTATAATCGGCATGACAAACATGGACGAGTTCGCCTGCGGCAGCTCTGGAGAAACTTCTTACTTCGGCGCTGCGCAGAACCCTGCCGCTATCGGAAGAATTCCGGGAGGCTCTTCTTCTGGAAGCGCAGCAGC
>JBDRDL010000075.1:0-15471 GCA_043820925.1 Methanobacteriota archaeon
TCTTTAATTTCTGGATTTGTAACGTCCAATGTCAGGGCAATCTCTTTCTGGTACTCACCTTCGGTGCCTGTGTAGCGCACATAAGTTTTTATCTCGATTATATTCAGCTTCGTGAGCTTCTCCACGGTCGGAGCATTCCCGGTTGCATGAATTCGTATCTCTTTCACTCCTTCCTTTGGAAGGGCTACCTCGATTGCTTTCTCGTTTGCAAAGGTTTTTTCTGCGCCATCGATGGTGACCCTGACCCAAGGATTAACCATGTTTATGGTTATATTGAGTTTGCTCTCCTCAGGGAGAATCTCGCTGACTCTCTTCAGCGTTATGTCTGCGGCTATCGGCTCTCCTGATTTAACGGTCTCCTTTGGATTTATTGCAGAGCCGTCCTTCGGAACTGCGAGGTAGTCTGGTGATGCGGCACTAACCACCGCAACGCATATCAGTGCAAGGGCGATATACAAAATTTTATTCATTTTCTACCTCCTAGAACAGCGGCTTTATATCTCCCAGCAGCTCATCTAGCTCAGATGACGCTTTTTCCTCCTGATGCTCTACTTTAAGCACTTTTTCCACGTTGCTTAAACCTGAAATTATCAAACCAATATTTAAATATTTAGAGCTCGGGTCGTCCTTAAATATGTACTCCACATCCATGCCGAATTTCTCCTCGGCCCATTTCTTTGCAAAGCTCTGCCCATAAATGTTTTGTACTGCCCCATAGGCAGCGAAATACAGATTTTCAATTTTGTCTGCATTGAAATAAACATAATTCCTGAACATCTTGTCCAGTATATCTTTTATCGATATTCGCTCTGGCTTGATGCGCATGAATCCTATTGTAGATACTCTGCCCTTGGTTATTCTCGTCAAATCTCCTGGCTCAACTATGCTCAGAACATTAAATATTGCCTCATCGATTATCTTATAGCTCTTTGAAATAGATTCTCCTCTGCTTGTCAGAACATTGCTGTCCAGTACAATTGCTCCGTCGATGGATTTAACCACGCTATCAAAATTTTTATACGCATTCTTCATGTAAAGCACTCCCTCGCCGCGAGGAGGGAATATGAGTATTCCAACCAGTGGTACTTCATAAGTTTTTTTTATTTTATCAGCAAGTACAGCGAAACCGCCTGTTCCTGTTCCGCCCCCCAAACCTGCAACTATGAAAAAAGCTTCTGGCTTTTCCTGATTTGCACGTCTTACGACGCTCATCGCAAGCTCAAGCTCCTCGTTCATTATTTTTATTCCGAGCTCCACATCGCCTCCCGTACCGTGACCTTTAGCCCTGCTGCTTCCTATTAAAATCCTGTTGGCAGCTGGCATATTCAGCGCACGAAGGCTGTCCGAAGTGTCGATTGCAACCCCTGCCGCATAGCCTTCTTCTTTGGAGTATATTTTGCTGAGTAAACTGCTTATCAAATCTTTTCTGTAAAAAGACTCTACTACTTTGCATCCGGCTCCGCCCACTCCAACCAAGGACAGCATCTCTGCACCCTACTCTATACCTTCTATGCCCCCGAGCAGTTTGTCTAAGTCCTTCTCTCGCCTCGGCTCTACTCCGATTTTCTCCTGAACAACCTTGGCTCTCTCCAGCATCGTTTTAATTCTGGGGGCATTGGCTATTCCTGCTAGAAGGGCAACGCAGCCGACATAGTTGCTCTTCGGCAGCGGGTAATCCCCTCCTCGAACCTCTGTTCCTGCAATGGTATCTTCCAGCCACTCCCTAGCCTTCTCTATTCCCTTCCTGTCCAGCTCCTCGGGCGGACCTGCCATTATAATGAGCGCTTTATTCGCAGAAGTGTAGTCGCACGGCAGGAATAAATTCTCTTTCACAGCATGCTTGACGACTGAGAGTATTCTCGAAGCCTTGCCGAGCTCGTAGCCTTTCTTTTTGAAAACTTTGGAGAATAGATCCTTGCCCTTTATTTCCTCAGAAGCGTAGCCTATGCTGCATATAGCTCCGCCCTGCAGAGTGTTGATTATTTCAGAAGCATCCACGACCTTTTCCCCAACTTGTGACCTCGACCTTGCCTCTCCAGCCCTGCATAGTATTCCAATTCTCTTCACTACCGAGTTGTTTATCCTATCGTATGCTTCCTTCACGCTTTCTCCGGACTTCAAAAATGCTCCATTGTCTACCAATATCGTGGCGTCGCAGTTCGGCAGCAGAGCTTTTAAACTGCGGGCTGCATTCAGAGTATAGATATCTGCTTCGTTATCAGCAGGCAGTATGCCTATTGCATATACCGGCTCGTCGTATATTCTCTTCAAATGCCTTGCTACAATAGGTATAGTCCCGCTTCCGGTTCCCCCTCCAAGACCAGCGACCAAAAAGAATGCGTCCAAGTTGCTCACGCCCGACTTTGAAATTCGATTCAGAATTATCTCAATGTCATCCTCTGCTATCTGCGCAGCTTTCTTGTTATCAGCTCCAACGCCGTGCCCTTTGACTAAGGTTTCGCCTATTAGTATCCTGTCCTCCTTCGGGATGTACCCTAACCCCGTTAAATCTGATACTGCCGTATTTATTGCTATCGCCTCAAAAGTGTGCGGAGCATGGCTCTTCCTGTCGTCCATTAAAAACTGGTCAGCGATTTTTCCGCCAGCCTGACCGATACCTACGATCAACACTTTCATTTTTTTCTCCTCCACAGTTTCGCAAATTGTAATTATATTCTCGCTTATATATACCTTTTTACCTCCTGAAATAAATGAAAGTATTTACGAAGAGCATTGATGTAAAAGCCAAGGCAGAAAGCCTGCTGGATATAACTTCGCAGACGAGCGAAGTGGTGAGAGAATCAGGAGTTAGCAGCGGAATTGTAACGATTTTTGTTCCAGGCGCAACCGGTGCTGTTAGTGCCATAGAATATGAGCCCGGACTGCTGAAAGATATTCCAAGGGCACTCGAGAGAATTGCACCCTCGAACGAAGATTACGAGCACCACAAAACGTGGGGAGATGATAACGGAAAAAGCCATGTGCGGGCGACGCTTATTGGTCCGAGCTTGGTCGTTCCGCTCAAGGATAAACAATTAATGCTCGGACGCTGGCAGCAAGTCGTATTCATGAATTTATAGGGGAATAGCTTAGAGCCTCTCTAAACTCAGGGTTACCAGCTTAACAGCGTTTTCGATGTCCTTCAGGCTGGCGACTTCGACCGGGCTGTGAATGTATCTCGTAGGTATTGAGACCACTCCTGAAGGGATACCTTCCCTGGTCAGATGTATTGCACTTGCGTCCGTTGTGCCCCCTTCTCCAACTTCCAGCTGGTAGGGTATCTTGTATTTTTCAGCGGTGCGGATGAGCAGATTTTTAACAGTTGGATGGGTTATTAAACCCCTGCCGCTCGCATCCGCTATTGTAATCACTGGTCCGCTTCCAACCTTCAGGTGCGACTCCTCCTCCTTTACTCCCGGGAAGTCTCCAGCGGGTGCTACGTCCAGTGCGATAGCTATGTCTGGATTTATTTTAAATGCAGCGGTTTTAGCTCCCTTCAGCCCAACCTCTTCCTGAATCGTTCCGACCGCATATATGCTGTGCTTCGCCCTTACTTTTTTCATTACTTCTATGAGCGCGGCGCAGCCTAGCCTAGCGTCAAAAGCTTTTCCTGTTATAAGACCGTTCGGCAGCTCCTTAAAGCTCCTGTCAAAGGTGATGTAGTCTCCAACTTCAACGTCCAGCTTTTTAATGCCCTTCTCGTCCCTTGCCCCGACATCAATAAACATATCCTTGCATTCGATGACTTTCTTTCTCTCCTCTTCTTTCATCAGGTGCGGCGGTTTGGAGCCTATAATTCCGCAGATTCTGCCTTTTTTTGTGTGCACGACTACACGCTGGCTGAGAAGCGTCTGGTCGAAAAATCCACCCAAAGTAGCGAATCTTATAAAGCCGTTCTTGTCTATGTGCTTTACCATCAGTCCAATTTCGTCCATGTGCGCAGCAAGCATTATTTTCTTCTTTCCATTTCCTTTCTTCGCTATCAAATTTCCGAGGGCATCTACCTCTACCTCGCAGTATTTTTCAAGCTCCTTTTTCATAATCTCTCTTACTTCATCTTCGTTGCCAGGCACGCCGTGCGCCTCTGACAATTTTTTTAACAGCTCCTTCATTTTCAATCCCTCGTCGAAAACTCACTACGTTCGTTTTCTCCTCGGTCTTGACCTACTATATCACTTGCTATCGCAAATGCAACTCGGGGTTTCGGCACGAGTCTCTCCACGTAGAAAATTTGCGAAGCAAATTTTCAGACGTGGAAAAGCGAAGTGCCGAGAACGTGTCTTGACCTATACTTCTCTACAGTCTTTTATTTGCTGCATATAAATATTGCTAAATAGAAAGGTTAATATTGTGAGGTCATAGAAATAAAATCGATGATTATAGCTACGCTATTGAAACCGATTTATAAAAGCTATGAGTGGATGCTTGAAAGGGAAGTCAAGAATGGCAGAAAGCCCGAGCACATAGCAATTATAATGGACGGCAACAGGAGAATGGCTGAGAGGTTGGGCTTAAAACCCTGGCAGGGGCACCGTATGGGAGCTGAAAAAATCGAAACAGTCTTAGACTGGTGCTTGGATTTGGATATAAAAACAGTAACTGCCTATGCTTTTTCTACTGAAAATTTCAGACGCCCGGAGGAGGAGGTGGAGAAGCTCTTCGATTTGTTCGAGGAGTACTTCAACAAAGTTGCTGCCAACGAGAAGATACACAGATATAAAGCGAGAGTCAGGGCAATTGGGAAGACAGAAAATTTTCCTGAGCGTGTTAAGAAAGCGATTAAAAATGCTGAAGAAGCAACGAAAGACTACAATAACTTTCATTTAAATCTTGCAGTGGCTTATGGGGGAAGGCAGGAAATCCTGGATGCGGTTAAGAAGATCGCAAATGACGTGAGGGAGGGCAAGCTGGACATTAATGCTGTCGACGAAACTACTATAAGCAAAAATTTATACACCAACGGTTTGCCAGACCCGGATTTAATAATCCGCACCTCGGGAGAAGAGCGAATCTCAGGCTTTCTGCTCTGGCAGAGCGCATACTCAGAGCTCTACTTCTGCGAGAGCTACTGGCCAGGCTTCAGAAAAATCGACTTCCTTCGAGCGATACGAACCTTCCAGCTGAGAAAGAGAAGGTTCGGCAAATAACCCTTTTTCTTTAGAAAAGAAAAAGCAAGAAACGGTTCTCAAAGGCAGAGCCTTTGAACCAAAAAGAAACTATGATAGTCAACCTTTCAGAAGGTTGAGAAGGTTCGGCAAGTGAGCTGCTTATGAATGGGCAGAAAGTCATTGAAGGCAGGAATCCGGTTTTGGAAGCTCTCCTTGCGAATCGCAAAATCTATAAGATTTTGATTGCGAGAGGGGCGGAGAGGAAAGAGGTAATCAGCGAGATTTTTCGAATTGCGAGGCAGAGAGAGATAGAAATAAGCGAGGTGGACAGGAAGATTTTGGACAAAATATCGAAAGCCCATCAGGGAATGATTGCTTTTTCTGCTGAGAAAAAATATGCCAGCGTTGGTGATATTCTCAAGATTGCAGAGCAGAGAGGGGAAAAACCATTTATCGTCCTTCTCGATGGAGTAGAAGACCCTCAAAACTTGGGTGCAATATTGAGAACAGCGGAATGTGCAGGCGTGCATGGAGTTGTGATTCCAGAGAGAGGAGCCGTCGGTCTAACCCCCGGAGTTGCTAAGGCTTCTGCGGGAGCAATTGAGCATTTGCAAGTTGCAATTGCGAATCTTGCATCTACTATAGAAGCTCTCAAAAGAAAAGGGATATGGGTGGTCGGTGCTGACATGGACGCTGAGCAGATTTACTATGAGGCAAACCTTAATAGACCAGTAGCTTTAGTGCTTGGCGGAGAGGACAGGGGTTTGAGCAGGCTGGTCAAGCAGAGGTGCGACTTTCTGGTGAGAATACCGACAAAAGGAAAAATTAAAAGCCTAAACGTAAGCGTTAGCTTCGCTCTGCTCGCTTACGAAAAGCTCAGGCAAGAAAAAGTTTTTATGCGCTGCGAGAGATAGGGTATAATATGTTTCCAAAGATAAATCCCAGGCAGATGAAGAAGCTCATGAAGCAGATGGGGATGGAAATGGAGGAGCTGGAAGCCAAGGAAGTCGTAATCAAGCTGGCTGACAGTGAGATAATCATCGAAAATCCGAAGGTAAGCATCGTAACTGCGATGAATCAGAAGACCTACCAAATCACTGGAACAGAAAAAGTCGGTCAGAGCATTCCAGCAGAGGATATAAAGCTGGTTGCAGCACAGGCTAATGTCAGCGAGGAAGAAGCTCGAAAGGCTTTGGAGGAGGCAAAGGGAGACCTCGCCCAAGCTATTTTAAAATTGGGAGTGAAAGCATGAAGGTTCTAATGTGTACGGACGGCTCAAAATTTTCTGAGGAAGCCATGGAGTCTGGAGGATATCTGCTAAAGAACAGCGCTCCAGAAGCAACGATACTCAGAGTCGTTCCAGACTTTGAAAAAGAGTACAGAGAGTACAGCGAATATGTGGAGGTTTTCAGGGAGGAAATTCACAGGCTGAGAAAATTGGGGGTTCCGAAATCTGTGGCAGAATCTCTAGAGAGAGGGAAAGAAATTCTTGAAAAACTCGGAATAAAAGCCAAGACTAAGACCAGAAAAGGAAAAGCTGCCGAGGAGATTTTGAAAGAGGCGGAGGAAGGAAACTACAATCTGATAGTCCTTGCCTCATACGGACGTGGCATATCGAAGTTCATGCTCGGCAGTGTGTCAAGAGAAGTCGTGCACAGAGCCAATATACCTGTATTGGTTGTCAAAAGCAAATAGGAGTAATCTTATGGAGCTTAAAAAAATAAAGGCGAAGGACGTGATGATAAAGGAGCTGATAACGATAGGCAGCGGAGAGAAGATTGCCTTGGCAGATTTAATAATGGCTAGGAGCGGCATCGGCAGTCTTCCGGTGGTTGATAAAGGAAAGCTGGTAGGAATAATAACCCAGCGCGATATAATGCTTGCAAGAAATTACGAGATTGGAGTATTAATGACCAAGGATTTGATGAGCAAGAATTTGATTACCGTAGGTCCGGAAGCTTCTCTAAAAGAAATCTTGGGACTAATGCTGGGCAAAAAAATCGAGCGAATTCCGGTCGTCGAAAATGGAAAATTGGCAGGTCTAATAGTACACAACAGAGTGTTGAAGGCAATTTACGAGTCTATTGCGTGAGCAAGACCGTGAGTCTGGCGCACTACCTTGCGGTATTTAAATTTCTTCTTGGGCTCCATAAGTTATGCTTTTCATTATAACTATGTCGCCGATAGATTTTACCGCTTCATAGGGTAGTACTACTCCCTTTCCGCTGCCCTCGACTCCCATCCTTCTCAAAAATTCGTCATCGACTTTAGACAGTACGACTCCCAAAACTTTTCCTGTCTCTGGGTCTATCGAAAAATCCTCCACAATACCTACGTGCTTGCCGCCCTCTGTGAATACTTCAAGCCCGCCAATCTCGCTCAATCTTACTACCATTTTCTACCTCCTTTCTGATGATTTTAGAATCTACTGCAACTGCACCTTTCTCGTACACGAATAATGGATTTATGTCCATTCCGACTATATCTCTTTTTTCCATGCCAAGCTTTGATACTTTTGAGATTACATCTGCGATTGCCTCGATGTCGCTGCTTTCCAGTATGCTGTATGCCTTTATCTCCTTCATCATTTTTAAAGCTTCCTCTCTGGTTACCGGCGCATTTCTATATGATATGTCCTTCAGAATGTCCGAGAATATTCCGCCCAAACCGAATACAACAGTTGTAAGGCGCTCGTCTTTTACTAAGCCCACAACAACCTCCTTTCCCTGAGGCAGCATTTTCTGCACGAGCACTCCGAGGAGCTCTGCTCCTTCCTTAAAGTCCATTGCATTTTTAATTATTTCCCTGTAACCTTTCTTTACCTCTTCCTCTGAATTAATATCCCTGATAATACATTTAGCTTTGCTCCTGTTTGATATATCTGGGGACACCACCTTAAGAACTACCGGATACCCTATTTCACCTGCGATTCTTAGGGCATCCTCTTCGCTCTGCGCCAGGGCTTCTTTTGGCACAGGTATGCCGTATTCCTCTAAAATTTCCCTAGTTTCATTTCCAGTCAAAATTTTTTTCACTTCGAATACTCCTTCGGTTCAATTACCTTTTTATTCTGCTGGAATAAATATTTTTTTAATGAAGCCGCATGTTATATTGAATGCTGCAATTACTCTTGACGGGAAGATTGCCTCGAAAACCAGGGACTCAAGAATATCCTGCAGGGAAGATTTAATCAGGGTGCATAAGCTCAGAAGCTCTGTGAAAGGCATAATGGTCGGGATAAATACTGCAATAATAGACGACCCGAGGTTAACCGTGCACAAGATTCCAGCCGAAAAACATCCGATCAGAATAATCGTGGACAGCAGGGCGAGAATTCCGCTCAATGCAAGAGTTTTCAGCGGCGATGCAAAAACGATAATTGCTGTTTCGAAGAAAGCGAAGCAGAGCAAGATTAAGAAAATCAGAGAAAAAGCAGAGGTCTTAATTTGCGGCGAAAAAAAAGTTGACCTGAAGCGCCTGCTCAAACTGCTTTATAAAAGAGGAATAACCTCAATTCTACTCGAAGGCGGGGGAACTCTCAACTGGGGCATGCTGAGGGAAGGTTTGGTGGACGAAGTTAGAGTAGCGATAGCTCCGAGAATCGTTGGAGGTAGAAACGCACTCACGTTGGTAGAAGGAGAAGGTTTTAATCTAATAAGCGAGGGAGTAAAGCTCGGGCTGAAAAAGCAGTATAAACTCGGCGAGAACTTGGTTTTGGAGTACAAAGTTCTCAATTCCGACAGGAAGCTGGTATGTACGCCATCTTCCTTGCGGAAGAGCACTTCAACGACAAGCTTTTCGCATTCGTAGTACGAATGTCGTCTTGTGCCGAGACCCCGTAAGCCGAGACGAAGGTAAGATCACTCGCCTCTGGCGAGTGGAAAACGGGGTCAAGACACGACGTCTTCCCACGTAGAAGATTTTGCTTCGCAAAATCTTCAGACGTGGAAAAAAGGAGTGGATTGAAAATGAGCCCTTTTAAAAAAAGCCCTCGGGGAAAATTCCACGAAAGAAGTGAGTGGCATACCATGGGTCAAGACCGAGGAGAAATGATAGCGAAGCTAGTGCGTAAGACTCACGCTCTTGCTAGCGCAAGTGTAACGAAATTTCGACGAAGGGATTGAAAATGATAACTGTAATCGGAACTGCGCACATATCTCAGGAGAGCATCAACGAAGTTAGAGAAAAAATTTTAGAGCTGAAGCCAGACCTCGTTGCAGTGGAGCTCTGCGAGTCCAGGTATAAAGGCTTGCTTGAGCAGAAAGATGTGCCGATATTCGAGTTAATAAAGAGCAAAAATTCCTTTGTGCTCATTGCAAGTATCATGCTCTCGTTTTTGCAGAGAAGACTCGGGGAAGAGGTCGGGGTAAAGCCTGGCAAGGAAATGCTGATTGCGATAGATACGGCGAAGGAATTAAATGCGAAGGTTGCGCTCATCGACAGGGACATAAGGGTTACTTTAAACAGGGCGCTAGGTAAGATGGGATTTTTTGAAAAATTGAGAGTCGTCAAGGAGATGCTCACTACTTTTGCGCTGTCTAAAGAAGAGCTGGAGAAAGAAATGCAGGAAATGAAAAAAGAAGGGCAAATATCGAGTATATTGGAAAATTTCAAAAGCATTTCCCCGAACATATTCGAGGTTCTGGTGAAAGAGAGAGATGCCTTCATGGCTCATACTCTTTTAAAGCTCCAAGAAAATTTTAAGAATATCGTCGCTGTCGTAGGCGCAGGACATAAAAATGGAATCGAAGAATATCTCTCAGACCCTGAGAAAATTCAAGAAGTAGATACTCTGCTCGAAGTTCCTGAGAAAAGATTCGGCATTGCAAAGCTCTTAAAATTTGGAGTACCTGCACTCGTTGTTGCGATGTTTGTGCTTGCGTTTTATAAAGGCATATCTCTCCGCAATCCAGTCGGGCTGTGGGTACTGAATCATGCAGTACCTACGTTTATAGCGGTGATGCTGGCTGGAGGAAGCATCTTATCTGCAGCTGTAGGAATGGCTGCCTCTCCATTAACTTCTCTGAATCCGATGCTTGCAGCCGGCTGGTTTGCCGGCTTAGCTGAAATGAAGGTAAGGAAAATAACTGTCGAGGATGTATCTGAGATGTTTAAAATAACAGGCTGCATGGAGCTGTATCGAAACAAGGCATTCAAGGTCCTGCTCGTTACTGCCCTTGCAAACCTCGGCAGCATGCTCGGCACTTTTATATCGTTTCCTACAATAATTTTTCCGTTGATAAAGAGCATATTAGGATGAGAAAATGAGAATCATAAGCTTCCTTAAGTTTTATATAATCTCAATTGCATTTTTGTTTATATTTTATTCCTTCTACGACCTAGGTTTAAAGAGGGAAATTTTAATATTTCTGGCGGTCTCCCTGCTTTCCCCCCAAATATTCAAAGTTGCTGTTAGAGTCAGAGGCGTGAGGAGGGGAGATGTCGTGCTGATTTCTGTTAAAAGTCAAAATACGCTTGGATTCTTTCTTCAAAAATTTCCTGCAAGGGCACTTAGCAGCGGAAGAATAGGCGAGGTGATTGACCTCGAGTATAACTTTAAGAATGCAAAAGGCGAAATAGTCAGCTACGGCGGCATCTTCTTTCCAGCCGAGGTGAATATTCTCTATTACGAAGAGCCTCTGAAAGTGGTGAATAAATGAGATTTAGCATTGAAGAGCTTAAAGAACTGCTGATTTCTGCTCTTGTTATTGGATTCGTTTTTGCCTGGATAATGAGGAAACATCCAATTTTTTCTGGCACTAGTTTTTTTGCAGTTTTCGTAGTAATGCTCATCGCAGTTGGAGCTGCTTTTATATTCCACGAGCTTGCGCACAAGTTTGTGGCTCAGAGATACGACTACCGGGCAGAGTACAGAATGTGGGAAACTGGCTTGATAATTGCATTTTTCCTTGCAGTTACTGTTGGAATAGTCTTCGCTGCTCCCGGCGCAGTGCACATAGAGAGCAGATACCATCAAATCTCAAAGAGAGAGAATGGACTTATTTCGCTCGCAGGTCCCCTGACAAACCTCAGCCTGGGAATAGCATTTCTAACGCTTACTTTCAAGGAGGGCATCATAGCTACCTTAGGTAGCATTGGCTTTTTTGTGAACACCTGGCTTGCGCTGTTTAATTTGATTCCCTTTCCGCCTCTCGACGGCTCTAAAGTTATGGGCTGGAATTTCGCAGTTTGGGGAATAGTTTTTGTTGCTTCGATGGCGCTTTTAGGCATTGCGTGAGCAAGACCGAATGGTTTTGCGCCTACCTTGCGGTATTGCGTGATTTCAAATAGTTTTTAATTTGGTATTTTTACATAATATACGTATGGCACATATTACACTAAGCATACCTGATAGATTGCATAGAAAAATGAAGGAGCGTTCGGAAATAAAGTGGAGCGAGATAGCAAGAAAAGCTATTATAGATTACCTTTCTGCGCTAAAGGGGAAAAGTAGCAGCAGAGAGATTAGAGAAATGCTCCCTCCAGAAGTTGTGAAAGCTCTGAAATCTGTATCAGAGGAAGCTGCAAAAAGTGCATACAAAGAAATGGTGGCAGAAGAATGGAAAAGGGCGAAGTCTTTGACACAAACCTCCTAATCGAGGGCAAGGGAGAACTTACAACGATATTCAATGTGATAGAATACCCGAAGGTGCTGGAGAGAGACGTAGAAATATTATTCCCTGAGAAAAAAGACTTCACAAAAGCCATAGAATTAATGGTTCTGCTGCTTGAGAAGGGAAAGCCTATACCGGCGCTGGACGCTGTTTTAGCGAGCATGTGCATCAACCGCAGTTTAATTCTTCGCACCAAGGATAAGCATTTCAAAAAAGTCGCAGAAGAGTTTCCAAGTTTCGAAGTGAAAATATGAAGCAGTTCGTTAAAGACCTAGAGTTCGGCAGAAAAGTGGAGAGCAAGTTTTCGGTTAAGTACAGGCACCCTCCGAGGGAGTACATGAACGGCTTCATGTTTGTCATTGGCTTGGCAGACAAAACAGGAGAAATAGAAGCAACTTACTGGGGGGGTAAAAATTTAGAAAAAGTTAGAAACGTTTATGAAAGCTTTAGAGAGGGTGACGTGGTTCATGTTTCCGGCACCGTGGGCGAATTCAGAGATAAGCTGAAAATAGATATCAATGAAGGAGAAGGGATTATCAGAAAAACGGAAGAATACGAAATCGAGGATTTCATCGCAGAAAGCGAGAGAAACGTAGAGGAGATGGCTTCTGAACTTAGAGAGATTATAATCAGCATAGGCAGCCCGCATTTGAAGTCTCTTTTAGATTCATTCTTCGGCGATGCAAAGTTCTTTGAAGAATTCAAGAAGGCGCCAGCAGCGATGTACATTCACCACGCCTGCATAGGAGGTTTGTTGGAGCATACACTAAATGTAGCAAAGCTCTGCGAAGCTGCATATTCCTTATACCCGCAATTGGATAGAGACCTTCTTATGGCAGGAGCTATTCTGCACGACGTTGGCAAGCTGAGGGAATTTAAGGCAACCACGAACATTAGAATTTCTGAGGAAGGAATGCTCAGAGGGCATATAATAATTGGAGATGAGCTCGTGCAGGAAAAAATAAGGAGCATTAGCGAATTTCCGGAAAATCTCGGGCTGAAGCTCTCGCATATTATACTGAGCCACCACGGAAGCAACGAGTATCAATCGCCCAAGGAGCCTCAATTCCCGGAGGCGGTGGCAGTGCACTATGCAGATGAACTTGATGCAAAGCTCTATCAATACATGGAAATAAAGGAGAAAGCTAAGGAATCGAACGACTTCCGTGCTTACAGTAAAAGATTGGGCGGAGTATACTTGAAGTAGCTATTCCATCTCATCCATCTCGTAATTTTCGAATTTCCTTTCCCCGAGCGCAATTTCCAGTTCTGCCGGCGTTAATACCAGCTGCTTGTATCTCGCTGCATCGTCTATGGTAACTCTCGGGCATGCAGTGTTTACGAGAGTTAATCTTCTGAAAGAAAAAAGAGCTTCAGGAGAAATTTCATCAAGGTAGAGCAGGTAGGCTTTTTTTCCGTGCTTCTCTATTTTTTTCTTCAGTCTCAGCGCCAGATTTTTCCTTCTCTGCCCCTTCTTTTCACAGATTATAATTCCAAAAGTTTTTGCATCCTTCGCTCTTGCAATTTTTGCAAATCTTTGACGCAGGATTTTTTCTCTGAAAAAATCCATATCTCGAACTTCATTCATCTCGATGTCGAAAGCGAAGGTTTTTTTCCCGGTCGCCAGAGCAGCGCCGAGGGGATGAAAATTCCCGCTGCCGATGTAAACGAAGCAGTCCACTTTTTCTGCAATACTCTTGGCGCAGCTAAAATTGCACCCCAAAATTTGACCGTCGTATTTTGCCCTTCCTTTAGCCTTTCCAATAAAAACTTCGAATTTTTTTTCTTCGAGAAATTCTTTTACTTTTTTTAGAGCATGAACGTGCTGAACCGTCGTCACCAAGCCAACTTTTTTCGGCAGCTTATCTAAATTTTTAGAAATCAGAGGAATTGGGTCAGCTTCGCTTCTGGTCTCTATATAAAACACAGGTATCCTTGTTTTTGAGATAACCGGCGAATGCCCGAAGTGAAACAGGGCATCACACCGCAGCTGCGCAGCCTCTTCGTCAGCAAGGTCGCAGGCACCATAGCAGGGCTTTGAGGAAATTATAACCTCGCATCCGCTACCTTCGCAAATTTCATCTGCTAGCTCAGCGGCGTGCTCTTTCAAGCCTTCTGGAAACTGCAGGGCAATCGTCTTAAATCTATTTTCCTTTATAATCTTGACGATGCGGTTTATCTCAAAATTATACATAGTATCTTTTTTATTCAAACCAATTAAAATAAGTTTCACTCTTCATTTGAACATGCAGAAGAATTTAAATTGGACAAGAGCTAAGAAAACAGCATGAAATTCATAGACCTGCACGTTCATTCCAATCTTTCTTCAGGCAGAGATAGTCCTGCAGAAATGCTTGAGCATGCGAAAAAGCTCGGCATCGAGATTGGTTTATGCGACGGCAAGAGAGGAGAATATATATCCGGCGTAGAAATTCGTGCTGGCTTGGAAGATTTCAAAAATTCGCTGTCCAAGGCGTTATTAGACTACACAATTGTGCACGGCGGCGATTACGATATAAACAGGCTTGCAGCGAGCAGCTCTCGGGTAGATATTTTAGCGCACCCTGACCTTGGAAGAAAAGATTCTGGTCTCGATGCAGTGCTTGCAAGGAAGGCTGCCGAGAACAGCGTTGCGATAGAAGTTAACCTGGGAAGCATTATAAAGTCAGGGGGCAGCTCTAGAGCGCATGCCCTAAAAAATATTCGCAGGAACTTGATGCTTTCTCGAAAATACAAATTCGACCTCGTCGCCGCAAGCGGCGCAAAATCGAGGCTGGAGCTGAGAAGCGCAGACGGAGTATCCGAGCTTTTGAAGCTTATAGGCTTTACTGAAGAAGAAGCGCTGAGTGCTATGGGAAAAATTCCAGAAAAAATTTTAAATAGGAGGAGAGGATGATTAAGATTCTGCCTCCTTCTCTTAGAGAAAAGAAGCGATATGTAGCATTTCGTGCTTACAGCGAGGAGCCACTCAAAAGAGAAGAAGTCATCAGAGCCGTCTGGAGCGAGACTTTAGCTTTCTTTGGAGAGAACATAGCAAGTGAGATAAATCTCTGGGTGCTAAACTTCGATGAGGCATCGCAAAAGGGTTTCCTAGTATGCAGCCACAGAGAGGTCGGAAAGGTTAAAGCTGCGCTCACGCTGGTAAGCATGGTGAATGGCAAGAAGGTTTTCCTACAAACCTTAGGAGTTTCGGGCACGATAAAAGCTTTGAAAAGAAAGTTTTTAAATAGTAAAGAGCAAAATAAATGAGGAGGATGAAGAATGCAACCATTACCGAGCATGGGTTATGACAGGACAATAACAGTTTTCAGCCCTGACGGCAGGTTATTTCAGGTAGAGTATGCGAGAGAAGCTGTGAAGCGAGGCACAACTTCGCTGGGAATTAGATACAAGGGCGGAATTGTTCTCGCAGTTGATAAGAGAATAACGAGCAAGCTGATAGAAGTAGCTTCTATCGAAAAGATTTTCCAGATTGACGAAAATATAGGCGCTGCTACTTCTGGTTTAGTTGCAGATGCCAGAGTGCTCGTTGATAGAGCGAGAGTTGAAGCTCAGTCGAATAGGATTATTTACAACGAGTCAATAGACATTGAAATCCTTGCGAAGAAAATATGTGATTTCAAGCAGCTTTACACGCAGCATGGAGGAGTGAGACCTTTCGGCATAGCGCTGCTCATAGCCGGAGTAAACGATGCCCCGAGATTATTTGAAACAGACCCGAGTGGGGCACTTATAGAGTACAAAGCTAC
>JBDRDL010000076.1:0-2604 GCA_043820925.1 Methanobacteriota archaeon
AGCTGCGTTTTTCCTGAGCCGAATTCTCCGAAGAATTCTGTAATCGCCTGCGTTTCTATTCCTCCGCCCAGCAGCACGTTCAGGTGGCTGCTGCTGGTTGTTATCTTCTTCATGCTCCTGCGCTTTTCCAGCACCTCGCTACCCGTCATGAAGCTCATCTTTATCGAGCTTCTTGCTGCCTCGATTATTTTCTCGGCAGCACTCTCTCCAATGCCTGCTGCATCTTTGAGGTCTCCAGCACTTGCAACTGCGATTGCTTCTACAGTACCGAATCCTCCTTCCCTGAGCTTTTCAGCAGTCGTCTCCCCAACTCCGGGTAAATCATCTAACTCCATGTCGCAACCTCCTTTTTAGCCGCTGATTTCGTTAGAAAGCTGGCATGCTTGCCATCTTCCTTGCGGAAGGGAAGAGGCTGCGAAGGGGGAAACGCAGCCTCGCTCTCGCAAATTAAATGGCTACACGAATGCTTCAACTGCTATGGCTTCCTGCGCCTTCAAGCCCTCAAGCAGCACTTCTTTCTTCTCCTTCAGTATTTCAACCCGCACCTCAAGTCTCTCCGGGCTCTTCGGTTCTCTTGTGATTATCGACTCAATGCTCACACTCATCTCGACGGTAACGAAATCCTCGTCTTCCTCTATGCTCTCCGAGATGAGAATTCCTGAGTATATCCTTCCGCAGGTGGAGCACTCCATGCCATCGCTGTTCTGAAAGAGCATTCCTCCGCAAATAATGCAGAACTTCATTTGCATCACAGAAAAAGAGCAGTACTTATGCATATATCTGCGTTTGCTGAGAGCTCGGGAAAAGTAATCCGCAACCCTGGCTCAAGGCAACTACGAACATGACAGAGTGTGAAGCGAGCTTCTAGTAGATTTTGAAATTTTGATGTTTTCGTTATTACGATTAGATTTGAGCATTAAATAGAGGGTAAGCGTGAATACAAAACGCGCAGGGAGATTGAAGACTTGTCTGACGCAATTTTCGAAGGCAGAGCAACTGGGATAAAAATTGAAGCAGCATAGTTTTATAAAGTTAAGATTCCGATAGGAAGCTGGTGAGGAATGCCATCTTCCTGACGGAAGAGTCAATCATATAAAAGGTGATGAAGTTGGATACAGTTTCAGTTAACCTGCCAAGGGAATTGATTCGCATACTCAAAATAAGGGAAAAAGACTTTTCGAAGGCAGTGCTGGAGTCAATAACCGTTGAGCTTTATAGGGAAGGCTTAATATCTTTGGGCAAGGCTGCGGAGATAGCCAAGATTTCAAAATGGGAGATGTTCGAGATTCTTGCTGCTAAAAAAATACCGCTTCAGTATTATCCAGAAGACCTCAAGCAGGACATCAAGACGCTGAAGAAGGCACTTGGATGATTGTTGTTTCCAATTCTGGGCCGCTGATTGCGCTGGCCAAAGTAGAGCTTCTTTTTATTCTGAAAGATTTTTTTGGAGAAGTGCTCGTTCCTGCTGAAGTTTGGAAGGAAGTTGTTGAGAGAGGGAAAGGAAAGCCTGGCGGGGATGAGGTAAGAAAGGCGAAGTGGATAAAGGTACGTGAAGTCGAGGATAGGCTGAGCGTGGAAGTATTGTGCCGCGACATAGGTATGGGCGAGGCAGAGGCGATTATACTGGCTAAGAAGATGGACGCACTTTTAATAATGGACGAAAAGATTCCCAGGGAGATAGCAAGGTCTCTAGGCTTGGAAGTTGTCGGAACCTTGGGTTTGGTTCACAGAGCCGTAGAGAGAAAACTCGTAAAGCAGTCCTTCGAAGAGATAGTTACAGAAATGAGAAAGAGAAAAATATGGATAAGCGACGAGATTGTTGAAGATTTTAAAAAAGAAAATTAACGGTTAGATTTGAGCATTAAATTGAAGGGAAGCGTGAGTATAAAACACGCAGGGAGATTGAAGACTTGAGCGATGTAACTTTTGAAGGTAAAGCTACCGGAATAAAAGTGGAAAATGTTTATATTGGTTAAAGCTCAATGAGTTAAAAGGTGGTATAAATGCCCATAGCTGCGGTTTATAAAAAAGGCGTCATCAAACCTCTGGTCGAAGTTGATTTGAGGGAGAACGAGAGAATTGAGATAGAGATAAAGAGGAAGAAGGAAGCTGGAGAAATCACCAAGAAAATTACCGGCTCTCTTGCGCTCGAAGACGAAAAACTTATAGATGCCATCGTTGAGTCAGAGGACTGGCTATGAAGCTGGCATCGCTGCCGAAGAATTCTTCTGTTTTTATCGATGCAAACATATTTCTTTTTGCAATTCTTGCACACCCAAGATTCAAGGATTCATGCGAGAAATTTTTGACCTCTGTAGAGAAAAAAGAATACAGCGCATTTACCTCTACCTTAGTTCTGAATGAGGTAATTCACAAATTGATGCTTACAGAGGCTGTTAAGAAGTACAGCTTAAGGACGGAGTACGATGCGTATTTACTATTAAAGCAAAAACCAGAAGTTATCAAGGGCTTAACTGTAACTTGGGAAGACCTTGCGCATTTGAAATCCTACCCAATAACAATTCTTAGTACTGGCAATTATTTTCCAGACTCTGCCGTTGAAATTGCCAGAGTTAATGGTCTTTTAATCTCTGATGCCGTGCA
>JBDRDL010000077.1:0-44825 GCA_043820925.1 Methanobacteriota archaeon
GCTCCGAGGTTTTTTGCCTCGCTCATTAATTCCTCCTCTGGCATGCTCTGCAGCTTTCTTATCTCCTCCATAACAGCACGCATGTGCCGAACAGCCTCGACAATGTTCCCGCTGCCAGCCTCGCCTTTTGTTCTAATCATCGCAGCTCCTTCTCCAATTCTCCGCAGCGCTTCGCCTAAATTTCGGGCGCCGCAAACAAACGGAACTTTAAATCTGCGCTTGTCTATGTGGTGTGCTTCGTCCGCAGGGGTTAGAACCTCGCTCTCGTCTATAAAGTCAACCCCCATTGATTCAAGAACCTGTGCCTCTGCGAAGTGCCCTATTCTGACCTTTGCCATCACAGGTATAGTAACCGAATCCATTATTTCCTGAATTTTCTTTGGGTCTGCCATCCTCGCCACGCCGCCAGCAGAGCGTATATCTGCTGGAACTCTCTCCAGAGCCATAACAGCTACCGCACCTGCTTCCTCCGCAATAATCGCCTGCTCTGCGTTGGTTACATCCATTATAACGCCGCCCTTCAGCATTTGCGCCAAGCCACGCTTAAGCTTCTCAGTACCGTATTCTGCTTCCATCTTTATCCTCCGATGAATTTCAAAACATAATTTTTCTTTTTTATCGCACGGCTCCTAGCTTTCTCTATACAGCCTTGCATTTTTTCAGCATTTTTTGGAGCTTTTTCTCCTATGACTTTTTTTATTTTAGTATAAGCAGATTCCCTGAACATAGGTTTGAAATCGTATTCTCTCTTTCCTAAGATTTTTGCTCCCTTTCCTTTTTCTACATATCCCACTTCATAAAATTTTGCTGCTTTTTTAACTTTTCCAGCATATTCTTCGGGCAGGATTAACATGAGCGAGTCTGTAGAAATTCCGAGGTGGTCAATGTCCAGTTCTCTGAGCATCCTCAGAACTTTTTTATTCACAGTTTTTTCAAGAATTTCTTCATGAAATACCAGCTTTTTTCCAGAAATCTCGGAAATCTCTTTTGCATCGCCTCGCAGCCCGCCGTTCGTAACATCGCTCATCGCATGCACATGGCGGAGCAAATTCGACCTAAGGAGTTTCTCGCACGCAAGCATAAATTCGACGTTCAGCGTTTCTTTTATTACTCTGAAGTAACCGCTGTACAGGGCTATCGTGGTTATAGTTCCGCCGCCAGCACCTTCACTCATTAGTATTGCGTCCCCAACCTCTGCATTTTTCCTAGCCTTTGGCAGTTCGCTACTTGCTCCTACCGCCCCGACAGCAGCGACGAGGCGATCGCCAAATACCATATCGCCTCCTATACGCAGAGTGCTTCCAGATACGAGCGGAGTTTTTGTTAATTCGCCGACTGCGGCGGCTCCGGCTGTAAAGTCGAAGAGCTTGCCTATGTCGCCGTCATCGCCGAGATGCAAGTCGCTTATCATTGCAACTGGCGAGGAGCCCATCACGTAAACATCTCTAAGTGCAGCTCTCGCTGCGTGAAAGCCTGCGAGAAAAGGAAATTCGCTTAAGCGGGAGTGCATTCCGTCAATTGCAACCGTTACGTACCGTGACGAGACCTGAACTACGCCTGCGTCGTCCTGCTGCATGGCATCTACGAGTGCTCCAGTTTTTCCGATAATTTCTGCGAGCTTGTGGTGCACAAAAAAATCTCCCGCCCCCCTGCTTCCGACTCCAAATTCCCCCATTGTTACATTTGCTCTTGGATATTCTATTAAATTTTTCAGAAATTTGTCCTTTAGTTTTTTGTACTTTAGTGCCGTTATTACTTCATCGTAAACCGCTTTCGAAAATTCTTCTCTTTTTTTGAGATTCCAGTTTTTGAATTCTTTTATAGCCTCTGCTAGCTCTGCGACGATTTTTCCCTCGTCGTATCCGCTGAGAATTCTTCTCCTGGTAAAACCTTCTAAATCCAATATTATCGCCCTTTGAGAGAATTCGCAATTGCCCAGCCGAATTTTTCAGCAGAGCCCGGACCGTCGGCAGTTATTATTTTGCCGTCTATCTCCACGCCTGCACCGGTGTAATTTGCGCCTTTGGACTTTATTTTGCCTACTTCTGACGACCAAACGGTAGCTTTCCTTCCAGCGAGCAGCCCGGCGTTTGCTAGAGTTACGGGTGCAATGCATATTGCGCCGAGAAGCTTTTTGGATTCGGCAGCTTTTCTCGCAATAGAATGTGCCAGCGAATCATTCCAATACTCCTGCGCCCCTGTGCCGCCCACAAAAATTACTGCATCGTAATCCTCAACCCTCGCATCTCTCAGAAGAATGTCCGGCTTTACCTTTGCCCCGAGCATTCCAGTAGCGGTTTCCAAGGAGGAAGAGGCTATCGTAACCTCAACGCCCTGCTCTTCCAGAACTTTCTTTGGCTTGAGCAGCTCCTCGTCTCTGAATCTCTGGCTGGCGATTATCATCAAGACTTTTGGCATTACAACACCTCCGGAACGCAGACGTAGGGGGTCAAACAGGCTTGTGCTAATGACCCCCTACGTCAATTTTTTTCTCGCTGGTACATAATGTTGCTTTTTTACCTATAAATTTATATTGTTCGTGGTCTATTTGCATTCATGATTTCGCTGCTAGACTTCTTTGCACTGGCAATATTTTTCATATGCACGATAGGCTATCACAGCATATACTATTATCAAGAATGCCGATGAGTACTGCGAAGGGCAAGATAAACCTGTATAGACGCTCCTGGGTAGAGGAAATCGTAGAGAAGAGGGACATCCTAACGGCTGTACATCAGGTGAGGAATCTCA
Source organism: Methanobacteriota archaeon (assembly GCA_043820925.1). Lineage (GTDB taxonomy): Archaea > Hydrothermarchaeota > Hydrothermarchaeia > Hydrothermarchaeales > JACRDW01 > JACRDW01. The sequence goes on from JBDRDL010000077.1 coordinate 2,752, forward strand.
CGATGGTTGCGACAATGTTTACTTCTTCTTCGCTGCTAATACTGGGAGTTATAGCGAATATTTTTATGACGAAGTATTCTCCGGGCACTGACATTTTCAGCATAAAGGTGTATCTGCTTATGACGCTCTTCGGCACTTCTTTCTTGCTTTTTCTGTTCTCGCTGCGCCACCTGAATTATTTTTCAATATTGATAGGCGCAAAAAAGGAAGTGATAGAGAGTACTGAAAAAGACATGGTGGAGATGCTCTCTGAGAGGCTGAACCTTGCGATGAACAGATATACGCTTGGAGCGAGGTGCTTCTACTACAGCCTTGCGGTAATGGCATGGTTCTTCAGCACCTGGGCATTCATAGCGATAACCCTGCTCGTAACCCTGATGGTGATAGTGACCAGAGATTTTAAATGAATCCCTTGACGATGTCTATAAAATTCTTCAAAACTCGCAGCCCGGCAGCGCCGCTCTTTTCAGGGTGAAACTGCGCAGCGTATATGTTGCCTTTTTCCACGACTGCTGCAAATTTAACTCCATATTCCGCAGTCGCTATTGTAACATCTTCTTCCGGGGCTGCATAGTAAGAGTGCACGAAGTAGAAGTACTCTCCATCTTTTATCCCTTCGAGCAGTGCGCCTTTTCTTTTTATATCAATGCTGTTCCATCCCATTTGAGGAATTTTCACGTTTTTCGGAAGTTTGACGACCCTGCCCTGCATCAGATTTAAACCCCTGTGCAGTCCGTCTTCCTCGCTCTCGGTAAAGAGCAGCTGCATCCCGAGGCAGATTCCCAGCACAGGCTTTTTATTTTTTTTCAGAATTTTTTCAAATTTTTGCAGCTGTTTTATCGCATCGCAAAATGCGCCAACGCCTGGGAGCACGAGCGCATCGCTGCTTTCAATTACTTCTGCATCGCTGGTTATCACTGCTGCTGCGCCGCCGTAAGCAAGACCTCTCTCAACGCTTCTCAGGTTGCCGATTCCGTAGTCCAAAATTGCGATTTTTGGTTTCATAACAAGCTGTATTTAAGGACGAGGCTTTTAACCCATTTTTCGCAAAAAATCCGTGACCTTTAGGTCGGGAATGAATTGTGAACTCTTTTTTTTACCTCCGCTATCGAACTATAGCTGTGGCGCGGCACCGCCCTACCGGGCGGTCTTGGAACCGCTCCACAGGAGTCGATACAAATGAATGCAAGCAATCTGGTTAGCTTCAGCCATGCGAAAGGGCAGCTCACGTATCACCTCGAGTGGGCGCCAAAGTATCACTTCGCAAGAAAGATGGCACACATGCCGTCTTCCTGACGGAATGCTACAATATGTTCAGGCAGGAGAAGTATATAAAGATGTGCGAGGAAATCCTGCGGGAAGTCGCAAGTAGGCACGGCATAGCTGTACGGGAGCTGAGCGTGATGCCGGATCACGTGCATGCTGTTGTGGACGTTCCTCCTACAACGAGCGTTTCGAAAGCTCTAAATCTGCTCAAAGGCGCATCTGCTTACGAGCTTTTCAGGCGCCAGCCGAAGTTCAGGCTACGCTACCCGAGAGGGCATTTCTGGAGCGCAGGCAAATTCTATAGAAGCGTGGGCGATGCAGACCTTGAGACCACAGTGGAGTACGTGAGAGACCAAAAGGAGATACACCCACACCAAACTACGCTTATGCGATTCAGCTTCTAAGAAACCCCAACATTTATGTTGGGGAGTAGGTCATTATTGATGCAGGAGAGAGTTATGGAAGGGAAAGTAAAGAGCAGTATAAACCTCTTATTTTTATAAATGCTTTAAACAGGTTAGCTTTATTGACCGGAACTATCGATGTCCAGAAATTGCTCTTCGTGTGAGAGCACCTCCTCTCCCAGCGCTACGATGAGCATGCTTAGAAATCCAAAAGGCAGCGCCAGCGCGATGTTGAGCACTTTCAAAGCTTTTCGCCGCTCAACCTTTAAATCCTTAATAAATTTATATAACCCCTTATTATACTACTACCTAATGACCAAAGTGTACTTAGATGCCTGCGTCTGGGGCAGACCATTCGACGATCAGAGCGATAAGAAGATAGCCGAAGAAACAGCAGCATATTTTGAAATCGCTTGGAAAATAGACTCTAAAGAAATAGAAGTCGTTGGTTCAGAAGTGCTTTTTTCAGAACTGGAAGATATTTCAGATGAAAACCTGAGGGAAAAAATCAAACTACTTGTAACAAAGGCGACCTCCAATGTCGTGAGACTTGATGATGAAGTCAAAGAAATTGCCATTCGACTAGAAGAAAAATGCAAATGTTTAGGTACCGATGCCCTGCATATTGCTACTGCAGTTATTGGGCACGTTGATTTTTTTATTACCACTGATTATGAGCTACTCAAAAAGAAAACGTGCATAAAACAAAAATTCAATATCGATGTTATAAATCCGGTTAACTTTGTGAGGAATTTGTATGGGTGAAGCAGTTTTAAATGATAAAGACCTCGTGAAAAAAGCTTTCAGTTTGCTTGAAAAAGAGATGAGCCTCGTAGAATATACTAGATTTCTTCAGCTCATAACTCCGAGCAAGGGGGACTTAACAAAAGAACTTGTAGAAAAACGTAAAAAGTTAAATGTCGATGCTGCTTATGAAAAATTCCTAAAGAGGATAAAAAAGTAACTTTAGCTATTTAATCCGATTTACGTTAAATATATTTAACGTTGATTTAATTTAACATTAGCTACGATGCTATAATTTTCCTAGCATTCCCAACAATAATTTAATACTTGCGTCCAAAAAGTACGTGCTTTAAGTTCAAAATAAATTCTTTCAACATTCCAGATATCAGCTATCTTTGGAATCTCATCAGCGGGTATATCTGCTTGAATTTCCCTTTTATCAAAATCAGAGCCTCTTACTACACCAATTTTAGAAAGGGAACCCAAAATATTATTAAACTCACTTTTTGTACAGCACCATAGCATTACTACTTTTATGCCCAATTTTTCTTTACCAGTTATTACATGTTTTTCTCCAGCAAGTTCGATAACTTTGCCTTTGTTATTTTCCAAGAAATTAACTACTCTCACTAAATCTGATTCAACTTTACTGTTTTTCCATTCTGCTGTAATCGTACTGGTAAAATCACTAGTAGAAGGTCTAAAGAAATTACTGCTTAAAAAAATACTAATTAGACTGGCGCATAGAATAATACCTAATGAAGAAATTACCAATTTTTTACGCTTCCTCATTATGTCAAGAACTTTACAAACACAGATTATTTCCTTACCTTTCAGAAGGAAGAAGATGCTTATCACAGCTGTGACAATTCCTAAGATTATAAGCGGTATTCTCCACTGATGTAAGAAGGCAGCGGCTGTCAAAAGGCCAAGTGGTACGAGCAGGCCACAACATATAATTGTGAATAGAGTTATTACTACTCCAATAATAGCTGCAGTTAAAGGGCGTTTTTGAGTTTTGATTTTATTTTTATCTCTCATCTCTCATGAGGCTGGTGAATAATCACTTTTCAGCCCTCCTTACCCTACAGCGATGTCATCAAACTATAAAAACCTTATGTTCTCACGCTGATTTTCTCTCTGTCGGCACCATGAGAGGTTCAAAATTCATTGCAAAAATGCGAAAATAAACTTCATCTGCATTCCCATCCTAAGTAAAATCGGGGGGTCAAGGTGAGACTTTGAGCCGAAAGAAACAAGATACGTGCAGGTTCAAAAGGCTCAAAGGCGAAGGGGACGAGCGGAGGCGATGTCCCCCTTCATAAATCCTGAGAACGGACGGGTATCTCTTATCAGATGTAAGTGATTAGATTTGAAAATGTGTGAAAAATCGGTTCACAAATGGGACACACCAGTATGTCTTTCCCAATCTGCAGGTAATCAATGAAGAGCAGGAGTTCTTGTCGAATCTTAATCTTCTAATTTTTTAATGAACTCTTCGTCGATCTCCCACTCTTCTATAGTCTCTGGTTTTTTAATTCTCCATGTGATCTTGCAGCATATTGCTGGTTCTGGATATGCTCCTACGTCGTATAGCGTATAGTCCATGAATTTTATAGGTTTCTCTTGATAGCAAGACCAGACCGCTTTGCTTACCACTTCTTTATTAGTCTCTCCTAGGAGGTCGATCAAGACCACTTGCTTCCTAAACCGTTCAATGGCTTCCAAAGGAATGTTAAACAGGTAAGGAGTTGGTGCCTTTGTTCCCATGATGGTTCGCCTATCATTGATTCCATTCCTCAAAAGTGCTTTGATAGCATCTCCCGTATTGTGTCCTTCAACCTCTCCGCCGCAGAGAACCAAGTAGCGGATATTGGGGTTTCCAACAACGTTACAGATTATTTTCTCGATTCCTATATTCTCGGTTTGAATCGTGCCGCCTAAGGCTGCACCTGTCTCAACAGCAAGTCTTACCAGATTCTCGATGTGTGGAGGTATCTCTATATCCTTCGTATCGGGTTGATTTGGAAGGGGTCTTGGCGCGTTCAACAAAACTGCAACAGCCACTGGAGAGTAGTCGTTTCCTCGTAGGTAATGCCCCTCCTCAGGAGGGTATTCTGGTGAGGGTTTAACCTTTAAAATCTCTGGCTTAGCTTCGCTCATACTACACCATCTACTTCTTTTTCTTGGGCGATATGCAGCATTTGGTCTTTCCCCTGGGCTTCAGGTATTTGCAATCAGCACAGTCATCTGGAAAGTCGATTTTCTTACTGGTTTCAGGGCAAACTTTCTTAGCCATAACAATCCACCTCCATTCTTAATTAGGGTGGTGCGGGCTCGGTGATGAGTTTCAGCAAGTCTAAGGCGCCTGTTGCGAAGCATCCGGGCCCAATCTTACAGTTTCCAGCAGTCTTTTGACAGGGACCTGGCTCTCTGGGCAATCCTTCAGCAGCATTTAAATACTCATCGATTCTTGTTACTAGTTCCTTCTTCTTCTCCTCCGTAATTGCTGCCTTTTCCAAGTCCCTCTTCAGCTTTCCCATCATTTTGATCCACCTGTTCACAGCAACTGGAAGATTCATGGCCTTTCCACACATATCCTTGGTTAAAGCCTGAAAGGCGGCGAATACAACGTTGTAACCCCGAAGTTGATTCTCAAAATATAATTCAGACATAACTCGCCCTCGAGTTTCAGGTGCAACATGATTTCTTTTCAGTGGACTCCTCTACGTATTTCATGGGTTCTCCACAGTGTTTCAGCATCTCTATGCTCTCGGTGTGGCCAGGCATTGGACAGTATAGTTTGGCTGGATCTGCTCCTGGTTTTCCCGGTCCGCAGTGGACGGTTGGAACCTCCTGTTCAGTTGGACAACCCGGCTTTGCGCAAACCAGTTTCGCCATTGTTTCACCTCCTTTTTAATTATACTATATTTTCTATGTTATCGGCAATTTTTCCAGGTTGTTAACTACATTCTCTAGCAATACTAAATTAAGGTGTTGTCAGGACATTTGGCAATTGTTCTGCGACGAATTTCGACGTGCATCCTGCAATAAAGCATTTTTCAGCAGTCTTTTGACAGCTGCAGCTCTCTGCTAATGGAATTTTTTCAACGAGTGCTGTAAGACCATCAATTTTTGTAAACAACTCCTTCTTCTTCTCCTCTGGGGTTACTGTACAATTTGTCACTTCCATCTTCAGCTTTTTCAAGCCCTTTTCCGTCTTGATTTTTGCTGACTCTAGACCGATGCAATTTATGCAGATATCCTCTGAGGTAGCTTTAAGAGCGTTTATTATTACTGGGTAAATCCTAAGCTGGCTTTCAAAGCCCGGCATCTCTTTATTCGACATTCACATACCACCATCCAAAATTATATTAACAGTTCACATATATAAATTTTATGCTCATATAAAGCATGTTGTCAAGTTTTTGCCCCGAGCAGTGTGTTGTCCTTGGTGTAGGCTACAATTCAGCCAAAGAGTACCTCAATGTTCATCTGCCAATTCATCGAGAAAAGATTTCCTGTTTTCACTCTAATAAAAATCATCCTAACTGTAGAAAGGAGAAGTGCCTCTACTACCCTAAAACAGTATAGGAAAAATATTGATTAGGGTTAATGAACTCAACAGCGTATAACACAGCATATACGGCTCACTTCGTTCACCCAAATTCCGCCTTCGGCAACGTCGTATATGCTGGGAACGTTAGGCGAAATCGGCTTCGGGGCGGTAAAATCCAAAAATATTTAATGTATTTAAGATAGGTAATTACTATGGACCAAAAGGAAACGAGAAAAACAGTTAGAACATTTGCATTGGCTTCATTTTTAAACGATTTAGGCTCGGATATGATTTATCCTATCTGGCCATTATTTGTAACATCTGTTTTAGGTGCAAATATGGTTATTCTTGGATTCGTAGACGGATTAGGCGAAGCAATTGCTTCAATATCGCAAGCAGCCTCTGGTTACGTCTCTGACAGAATAAAAAAAAGAAAGGTTTTCGTCTGGGTAGGTTATCTTTTTGGGTCGTTATCAAGAGTTGGTTATGCCTTATCAACAGTTTGGCAGCATTTGATTCCCTTTAGGATTTTAGATAGAGCGGGGAAAATAAGGGGCGCACCCAGAGATGCTATCATTGCTGATGTTTCCACAAAAGAGAATAGGGGTAAAAATTTCGGATTGCTTCGAGCCATGGATAATTTTGGTGCTGTATGCGGTATTATAGTTTGTATTTTATTTTTCGGATTATTAGGATATAGAAACTTGTTTTTAATAGCAGCGATACCATCAGCAATTGGTGCGTTATTAATTTTCTCTTTGATAAAAGAAAGAAAGTCAGTAGATGTTAGAATCTACAAAGGACTTTCTCTGAAAAATTTAGATAAGAATTTTAAATTATTCCTCCTGCTGAGTTCTTTTTTTGCTTTAGGTTCTTTCAGTTACTCTTTTTTGCTGATATACGCAAAGGAATTTGGTTTTCAGGTAGCATTCGTACCAGTATTGTATCTGGTATTTACCGCTGTTGCTTCTGTTTTTTCTATACCTTTTGGAAAACTATCAGATAAAATAGGCAGAAAGTCAGTATTGATGTTATCTTATATTTTTTGGGGGTTAGTGTGTTTGAGTTTCATCTTTCTTCAAAGTTATTTGGCAATTATTTTGACATTTGTTTTATATGGTTTGCATAGAGGGGCATTGGAGCCGGTCCAGAAAACATTTGTATCAGAACTGGCACCAATGGAATACAGAGCTAGTTGTTTGGGTGGTTTTCAGATGGTAATTGGTCTATGTGCTCTGCCAGCATCTCTAATTGCAGGGATACTCTGGGACAAGATTAACATATTTATGCCATTCTATTTTTCGCTAAGTTTAACGATTTTATCAATTATACTACTAATATTTGTAAAGGAGAAATGAATTGGTTAAAAAGTAATGCGCCCTGAAGCCAACTCTCTGCTCACTATCGTTCGCTTCGGTGCTAACGCACTCGTTTAACAGCGGATAAAAGGGAAATCAAAGATTTCCCCAAATTTGCTACGCAAACTTCTTTTATCCGCAATACGTTACATCCAATTCAGGCGCTCTCTCGCATTGAGTATACCAAATAAAAAAAAGTATTTACCCTTTCGCCCTTCTCTCTTTAATCCCCTCTGAAAACTCTGATTAGTTGGAGGAATCTTACGGCATTTTCTACTCCCAGCTCTTTATAGAGTGCCATTACCCCTTTTTGTATGAGTTTTTCTTCGGCTTCCATTCATTTCATCTCCAGCGGATTTAGAATTTTTATTTTGTAGCCCAATTTCTGCAGTACGTTTTCAATCTTTTTTCCCTTGTTTATTAATTCATCGTCGGCGGTTAGAAAAACCTCGCATTTATTTATGGCAGCGCACGCAATATGCAAGGAATCTTCTCTGCTGAGCATGCTTGTCAAAATCTTCTATATCGCTAATCTGCAGTCCGGTTAATTCGGAACAACAAATTTGTATGTCGGACAAAATAATTCTTAAGATTGCTTCTAATTCATTTTTAATTCTAGTTTGGGTTTGGTCGTCAAATGGTCGCTGAATATACAAGTATCAAAGTATATCTTATCTAACATTTTATCGTTCGTCCTGTAACAATCAGTGCTTCACCTCACACACCTTACCCTCTGACTCGAGTTGAAGTGTCGTATGCGTTATGTCCAAGCCCTTCATCCTATCATTAACCTGCCCGGAAATCCTGTCCACCTCGCTTATCTCGCATTCCTCCACAACAACATGGGCACTCGCCGCAGTTATGTGGGAGCATATGCTCCAAACGTGCAGGTCGTGCACATCTATAACGCCTTTCACGCCGGAAATTGTCTTTACAACCTCGTCTAAGTTTATGTGCATCGGCGTACCCTCGAGCAGAATATGCAAGGAGTCTCGGACTAGCCTCAGCGAGCCCGCAAGTATAACAAGCGCTATGAAAATGCTTATCGCAGCATCTATGAAGTAATAGCCGGTGAGCATTATGAGCACAGCCCCGAGGATAACTCCAACCGAGGAAACTGCATCCCCGGTGGCATGTAGAAGGGCGCTCTTCACGTTCAAATCTTTCCGGGCATGCTCCCTGAGCCTGAAAACTACCCATAAATTTGCAAGCAAGCCCACCATAGCTATCCCGAGCATCTGAGTGGTTTTGACCTGCTGGGGCGAGAGAATCCTTCCGTAAGCCTCTCTGAAAATAAGCAACACAACGAAAAGCAGCACAACGCCATTTATCAGTGCAGCAAATACTTCAGTTCTGTGGTAGCCGAAAGTTCTTGCTGCGCTGGGCGGTCTTGCTGCAAGGCGCAGGGCAGCCCAGCTAAGAGCGAGGGCGAAGGCATCTGAAAAAACATGCCCGGCGTCGCTGAGGAGTGCAAGGCTGTTGGAAATCACGCCGCCGATTAATTCTATTATGAATATGGAAGAGGTTAAGACTAATGCATATCTCAAATCCTTCTCGCTTTTGTAGGTTTCTCTTTCGGCGTGTTCGTGAACTCCCATTTCCCTCAAATCCTGATATTGATTCCCTTTTTCTTCAGGTATTTTTTGATATCTCCGACCGTATATTCCTTGTAGTGAAATATCGACGCAGCCAGCGCTGCATCTGCCTTGCCCGAGACAAGAGCCTCATATATGTGCTCGAGTTTTCCTGCGCCGCCGCTGGCTATCACAGGTATGTTCGTTTCTTCTGCAACTTTTTTTGTCAGAGGAATATCGAAGCCCATTTTTGTGCCGTCGTAGTCCATGCTCGTGAGCAGAATTTCTCCTGCTCCCAGCTCCTCGACCCTCTTTGCCCAAGCTATTGCGTCTATGCCCGTAGGTTTTCTACCGCCGTATATATAAACCTCGAACCAGCATTTACCTTCCCCCGTATCAACAAGGATTTTGTCATCTCGCTCCTCGTAGATGCGCTTCGCATCTATCGCAGAAACGATGCACTGCGAGCCGAATTTTCTTGCGCCTTCTTTTATTATTCCTGGATTTTTTGCAGCTGCAGTATTTATTGCAACTTTGTCTGCACCTGCCTTTAGAGTATTCCGCACGTCTTCCACACCGCTTATGCCGCCTCCTACTGTCAGAGGAATAAAAACTTGCTCTGCAGTTTTTTCCACAACACCCAGCATAGTTTTTCTTCCTTCCGGCGAGGCGCTTATGTCCAAATAAACGAGCTCGTCAGCGCCCTGCTCGTCGTACATCTTCGCAAGCTTCGCAGGATTGCCCGCATCTCTTAAGTTTTTAAAATGTATTCCCTTCACCACCCGACCATCCTTAACGTCCAGACAGGGAATGATTCTTTTGGTTAGCATAGTACACAGACGTAGGGGTCAAACGTGCTGGATTCAATGACCCCTACGTCAACCTCTATACTTGGTATAACTTCTTAGTATAAATAAAGCAAACTCTTATATTTTTATTTGCTTATTGAAAAATGGTGATAGAATGTTTGAGGTAAGGATTTCATATAAGCCAGGAGTTCAGGACGCTGAAGGAGAATCCACGCTGCAGGGGCTGAAGATACTCGGATTCAAAAAAGTCAGGGGAGTGCGGACTTCGAAAGTTTATCGAATTGAGGGAGATTACTCAAAAAAAGACATCGAAGAAATGTGCCGCCGTCTGCTGGCGAATCCTGTGAGCCAGGATTATGAGATTGTTGAAGTAAGGGAGCGCAAATGATAAATATTCTGGGCGCAAGCGACAGAGAGCTATTAAACCTTAGCAAAAATAGGCAGCTTTCTCTAAATCTCGAGGAGATGCGAGTTATTAAAGAGCACTTCACAAAGTTGGGCAGGAACCCCGCAGACGTCGAACTCGAGACGCTTGCCCAGACCTGGAGCGAGCACTGCGCTCACAAAACGTTTAGGGGGACGATTTTGACTGAAGAAGGAAGAATCGATAACCTGCTAAGGAGCACCATAGCGAGGGTGACAAAAGAATTATCGCTGCCCTGGTGCTTTTCTGTTTTCGAAGACAATGCAGGAATTGTGGATTTTGAGGGAGATATTGCAGTTGCCTTTAAAGTGGAAACGCACAATCATCCCTCTGCCTTAGAGCCCTTCGGAGGTGCAGCAACCGGAGTTGGAGGAGTGATAAGAGACATTCTTGGCGTCTGGGGAGAACCCATTGCGAATACAAACGTGCTCTGCTTCGGCAGCTTGGATTTTCCATACGAGGAGCTGCCAAAAGGAGTTAAGCATCCTCGCTTTATCTATTCTTATGTCGTCGCTGGCATAGGGAGCTACGGGAACAACATGGGCATACCAACAGTTAATGGAGCGATATTCTTTGATAATAACTACATAGGCAATCCAGTCGTTTACTGCGGAACCGTAGGTTTGGTTCCAAAAAGCAAATACGTTAGAAACGCAAACGCCGGGGATGTTATACTGCTCGTAGGGGGGAAAACAGGCAGGGACGGAATTCATGGTGTTACTTTCGCATCCGCAGTGCTTGAGAAAGAAAGCGAGGAGATTTTCGGAACAGCGGTGCAGATTGGCGACCCTATACAGGAGGAGAAAATCAAGCGGGCAATATTGCAGGTTCGTGATAAAAAACTCGGCTCTGCAATTACTGATTTGGGTGGAGGCGGTTTATCTTCTGCGGTGGGTGAGATGGCGCACAGATTCAATCTCGGGGCGAGAGTTTACCTTGAAAAAGTGCCTCTGAAATATCCAAAAATGCTTCCCTGGGAAATATGGACTTCAGAATCACAGGAGCGCATGCTGCTTGCGATACCAAGAGAAAATCTTAATAAAGCGATTGAAATTTTCAAGGACGAGGACGTTGAAGCTACATCAATCGGAGAATTTACCGGCGACGGGCGGCTGGTAATAAAATACAAAGCGCAGGTTGTGGGAGAGCTGAGCGTTCCTTTCATGTTCGATGCATGTCCTAAAATTCAGAGAAAGGCGAGATGGGCTGGAAAAAAGTATCCAGAGCCAAAATTTTACATACCCGGGAACTTAACTTCAGAGCTGCTGAAAATTTTATCCTCGCCAAATGTTGCGAGCAAGGAGAGCGTGATTCGAACCTATGACCATGAAGTAAAGGCAATGACTGTGCTGAAGCCGTTGCAGGGGATTTACAGCGGTCCTGGAGATGCGGCTGTGATGAAGCCTCTCTACAATTCCTGGAAGGGAATCACAATTTCAAACGGCATTAATCCAGAGTACGGAAAAATCGACCCTTACCGGATGGCGGCTTCTGCAATAGATGAAGCGATAAGAAACAACATCGCAGTGGGCGGCAGGAGAATCGCCCTGCTGGACAACTTCGTCTGGGGAAATCCTGAAAAGCCTGATAGATTGGGCAGCCTGGTTAGAGCTGCGCAGGCTTGCTATGACACTGCAAAAGCCTTTGGTACTCCTTTCATCTCGGGCAAGGACAGCCTTTACAACGAGTCAGTTCTAGGACCGGTTACGCCGACGCTTCTTATTTCCGCCCTGGGCATTATTCCGGACGTAAGAAAAGCAGTTTCGATGGACTTAAAAAAAGCAGGCAGTTTAATTTACCTAATCGGAGAAACTCGCAATGAATTGGGCGGTTCTCATTATTACAAAATTCATGGTTATGTTGGAAATTCTGTGCCCAGGGTTGATGCGGAAAAAGCGAAGAAGAACATGAATGTTCTCACGAGAGCGATTGATTTGCGATTGGTAAAATCCTGCCACGACTTGTCAGAAGGCGGGCTTGCTGTCGCAAGTGCTGAAATGGCATTTGCCGGCGATGTCGGCATGGAAATGCAGCTAAACAAAGTTCCAGTCGGCCAGAAAATGCGAGAGGATGCAGTGCTATTTTCCGAGTCGAACAGCAGGTTCCTGGCAGAGGTTTCGAAGAAAGATAGAGAAAAATTCGAGGGGGCTATGAAAAGCGGCTTTGCCCAGGTCGGCGTAACAACAAAAGAGAAGGAGCTGAAAATTTTTGGTTCAAAATTGCTAATTTCATGCGAACTCGACGCCATAAGAGAAGCATGGCAGAGGACGTTGAGATAATGAAAATCTGCATATTGCGAGCAGCTGGAACAAATTGCGATTTAGAGACAAAATATGCGCTGGAACATTTTAAATGCCTGGCTGAGGTTGTGCATATAAATCAATTTATAAAGGGGAAAAAAAATCTTCTATCTTACGATGGGCTGGTTATTCCGGGCGGCTTTTCCTTTGGGGACCACATACGTTCTGGAGCGATTCTGGGAAAAATCGTCTGCGAAAAATTTGGAGAGCTAAAGAAGTTCGTCGAGGAAGAAAAGCCTGTCTTGGGAATATGCAACGGCTTTCAAGTGCTCGTCGAGTCTGGCTTGCTGCCCGGGTTTGAGGGAATAAGCAGGCAGCCAGAGACTGCTCTCACAAAGAATACGTCCTCAAAGTATGAGGATAGATGGGTTTATTTGAGAAGCACGAATAAGGGCAGCTGCATCTTTACAAAGGGAATTAAAAAAATGTTGAAAATGCCTGTTGCGCACAGTGAAGGAAAATTTATCCTGCCGCCGAAGAAGGAGAAGGAGTATCTAAAAAAACTGAGGAAAAACGACCAGATTGTATTTTGCTATGCAAGGCAGAATGGAGAACTTGCAGATGGTAGCTATCCGGAAAATCCCAACGGCTCTATCAGCGACATCGCAGGAATATGCAATCCAGGCGGAACGATTTTCGGATTGATGCCCCACCCGGAGAGAGCCTTCCACAGAATAACCTATCCTGACTGGACCAGAAACGATTTAAAGGGAGAAGGCGACGGCTACCTGATTTTCAAAAACATGGTCGATTATATTAGGGAGAGATAATGAATCTGAACGACTTGACATGGATAGAAGTTAAAGAGTATCTCAAGAAAAGGAGAGATGTACTGGTACCATTTGGTTCGGTCGAGGAGCACGGGCATCACCTTCCATTATCCACAGATGGAGATATCGCACTTGCGATTGCTGATAAGCTCGGCGAGAAAACAGGAATATTGGCAGCTCCAATAATATGGTACGGCGTCTCGAATACGACCAGAGGATATGCAGGAACAACCATGGTGAGCTTCGATTCGCTTAGAGCATATTCTAAAGACGTAATGCTGAATCTAAAAGAAAGCGGCTTCAGAATTATCTATCTGCTTTCCGGGCACATGAGCAGGTCTCACCTCGAAGCGATTAAAGAAGCTGCAAAAGCAACTGATTTAGAAACTTACCTGCTGGATTTTTCGCAAATCAAAACTGACGACATTCTGGAAACCAAACCAATACACGCCTGCGAGGCAGAGACCTCGCTGATGCTTTATCTGCACCCAGAGAAAGTGAACATGCGCAAAGCCGTGGACGAAAAAATAGAGTTCGAGAAATTCTCGGTCAAGGGAAGCTTGAAAAAAACCAAGAGCGGCGTCTTCGGCTCGCCCACGAAGGCGACGAGGGAAAAAGGAAAGAAGCTCTTTGGGAGAATTGTAAAAGAGCTGGCAGAGTTTATAAATTTAAATTAAAATAAGGAAAAAAAGACGATTATACTTTTAATTGACTTCATAAAGTTTTTATATACTTAGACTAGATTTAAAAATGTCCATGAATAAATTTCCAAAGTACAGTTTAGAAAATTTAATAGACGAAAAAAGACCTTTGAGTTAAAAGAAGAATTTGAAGAATATATTAAGGAGAATATCACGAATCTGCTTAAGAATGATATTCTCATAAAAATGAAACGTAAGGGGAACGTGATATTCGAGGACTTAAAAAAAACAGTTCCAGAGATTTCGAGAATATATAATATTTCTGAATCAGAAATTCCTCTAGAAAGACAAAATATTCAAAATAAAAATGTTTTGATTATTGATGATTCTATTGATACCGGGAAGAGCGTTAAAAATATTATAAATGAATTGAAGGTTTTAGAACCAAATAAAATAACAGTTTTAAATGTTGTAGTACGCAAATCAACATTAGATAAACTGGAAAAAGAATATCCGACTATTGAATTTAGAAGCTATAAAACCATTGAAGACGATTTATTTTTTAAATATTATTCAGAGCATATGTTTGGCTATCTTGATTATATCACTAAGTCATTAGACAAAGATCATTTCATAATAACTCTTAAGACAAACAAACCATTAAGCAAAAATGATCTGCTAGAGTGTTTTAATAATGATTTATTTGAGGCTTATGACGTAGAGCGGATTATTGAGAGAAAGAGTGAATACAAAATATCAGTCGAATGCCTAAAGTTTTTTTCCAACATAGAGAGAAAGCATCTTAAAAATATCAAAGAGATGGAGATGGTTAAAGTAAGATTTTACGTGGATTCTAGTGGAACTTATAGTGCACTTGATATAATTCCTATTCTGGTTCCTATTGGAATTCCAATTCAGCAATGCAAAGAAGACAAAAGATTTTGTTTAGTGAAAAGAGTGGAGAGACGAAAAATTCCCGAAAAAGCGAAAGATCGGCTATGTCTTTTGTGTGTTCAGTATTACCTTCCAGTCGAATTTATTGAAAAGTTTATAACTTACTTAAAAGAACAATTAGCTCAACGAAGTATATTTATTATTAGCGAAGAAAGGAAGGTACCGTCTCCTATGGAATTCTTCAGATGGTGGGAGAAAGGCACTTAAAGATCTATTCCTCCTTTACGTGATTATAGACATCCTTTAAGAACTCTTCAGCTTCTCCAGCAATATAGAATACTCTAACCCACTTGTTATTGCTCTTTTCCCACTTGGCGTTTAAAATCCCTAGGTCAAATAACCTATCTAAAGCCTTGCTAATGGTACCGCGGCTTATCCTATCCTTTAGCAATTCAACTAGTTTGTTTAGGTAGATTCTCTCTCCTTTTATCTTATCGTATCTGTAGATCTCTAGCGCCACTTCCAAGTCATTTGATAGAAGTTCTCTCTTCATTTTTCCAGCCTCTCGATAGAGGTCATCATCGCCTCCATTTTAAACCCCGTATTAATTTTAACAACTAATATATATATTTTTTGTCTTCAAGTATAAAAATTAACATTCAAACCACTTTTTGAATTACAGTTGATATAATATACCTAAGTATAGCTTATATACTAGTTCCGCTATATAAGTGTTTCTAATTAAGTGTTTCTAATATATTGTTGGGGAGCAAATACGTTGAATACGGAGTATCTCGGCATTAAAGATAAAGAGGGCCATTATAGGGCGAATCTTTATAGTATCCAGTCAAGTGTTATTGAAATTCTACATTATATCCCTCGAGAGTTAAGAGATTATACGAGTCATGGATATGCGCATTCTAAGAGGATAATAAAATATTTAGACGAGATAATCAAGATATGTAATGATTCTGGGGTTAATATAACAGACTTGGAAGCTTTCCTTCTATACGCTTCGGCGTGGTTACACGATATTGGTTGTCTTATTAAGAGAGAAAATCACGCTAAGATATCAGCCAAAATGGTTGAAGAACTTCAGGGTGAATATATCGAAGGTATATCCGATAAAGTACCTTTTTTGCAATGGATTATAACAGGACACTCAAAAGAGCAGAATATAGAAGAAATGCATGAAATACAATATTTGCATGGGGGGAAAATACGATTAAGATTTTTAGCAGCTATATTTAGATTAGCAGATGCGTGCGACATCGACCGAAGTAGAGCACCAAAAGTAGTATATAAATTTATTAAAGACGAATTAGACGAAAAATCTAAAGAATTTTGGGAGGGGCACCAAAATATAGATTCTGTTTCTTTTGATAAAGACGAAGAAGTTATTATACTAAGTTTACAGGAGAAGAAAAAATCAGATATTATAATTAGAGAATTTAAGAAAGAATTTGAGAGTGTTATGAAAATATTAAAAGTTAATAAGTTTCCATGCAGGGAAATTAAAGTCCTCATTCAAAAATATGAATGGAAAACCTCTAAATGAGCCTCTCACCCAACCACCCTCCTCCTAACTTCCTCGTAAAACTCCAGCACGCTTCCCATGTCCTTTCTGAACCTGTCCTTGTCCATGATTTCCTTTGTTTTTGCATCCCAGAAGCGGCAGGTGTCTGGGGAAATTTCGTCTGCGAGAAGCAGGCTGCCCTTTGAGTCTCTGCCAAACTCAAGCTTGAAATCGACTAAAATTATCCCCTTCGCAGCAAGAAACTTTTTTAAAATATCATTGACTTTCAGCGTAATTTTTCTTATTTCATCGAGCTCTTTTTTGTCCTTTGCAGCTCCCAGTGCAAGCGCAATTTCATCGTTGAGCATGGGATCATGATATTCATCGCTCTTGTATCCCATTTCGATTACAGGCGGTCGTAATTCCTGTCCCTCTTTGAATGGATAGCGGCGGACGAGGCTTCCCGTAGCTATGTTGCGGCAGATTACTTCCAGAGGCATTATTTTCACTTTTTTAACAAGGTGCCTGTTCGGCTCCTCGAATTTTATGAAATGCGTTCTTATGCCTTTTTCCTTCAGTAGCTCGAAAAATTTTGTGCTTATCTCGGCATTCAGCGAACCCTTGCCCTGTATGCTTTTCTTCTTCGCTCCGTCGCCAGCGGTGATGTCGTCCCTGAATTCCATTACAACAGTATCGGCATCTACTTCATAGACGCTTTTTGCCTTGCCTCTGTATAAAAGTTTCATAACGCTACATCGCCTCAAATTTAATATAAGCTTTGTGCAGAATTAAATCCATGAGCATCGAAGAACTCGCTGAATATGGAATGCCTTCTGAAGTTGTGGAAATTCTGAAGAATTCAGGATTAGAAGAGCTCTACCCGCCGCAGGAAGAAGCTGTGCTGCAGGGCTTGCTTGAGCTGGAAAATTCTTTCGTTGTAAGCGTGCCTACTGCGAGCGGAAAAACGCTCATCGCAGAGCTTTTGATGGTCAAGGCAATTTTTCAAGGTCTGGGCAAGTGCCTTTATATCGTTCCACTTAGAGCGCTTGCGAGCGAAAAACTGGAGGAGTTCAAAAAGTACGAAAAAGTTGGAATAAAAACAGCGATTTCGACAGGTGATTACGATACCAGCGATGCGTGGTTAGCAAAATATGACATAATCGTAACTACGAGTGAAAAGGCGGACTCCCTGCTCCGCCACAGAAGCGAGTGGCTGGAGAGTATAGGAGTTGTCGTAGCCGACGAGATACATCTCATTCACGACGCTTCTAGAGGTCCAACGCTGGAGGTAACGATTGCGAGGCTCAAGCACCTCAACCCTAAGCTACTAGTGCTAGGTCTCAGCGCAACGATACAGAATGCAGAAGAACTTGCCTCCTGGCTGAATGCAAAGCTGATAAAGAGCGAGTGGCGCCCTGTGCCACTGCGGGAGGGCGTTTATTTTAACAATGAAATTTTTTTCAGCGATTCCAAGCTGCAGGAAGTCGAGCAGGTAGTAAAAGAGGAGCCCTTAAATCTTGCTTTGGAGACAGTAAAAAATCACGGGCAGAGCTTGGTTTTTGTTAATACAAGGCAGAGGGCAGAGAGATTTGCGCTGGATGCAGCGCCGGCAGCGAAAAAACTTGTTTCTAGGGCAGAGGAAAAAGTTCTAAAAAAGGTTGCGAAGGAAGCGCTGGAAGTACTTCCTGAGCCAACGAAGATATGCAGGAGGCTCAGCAAGTGCATCGAGGGCGGCGCAGCCTTTCATCACGCTGGCTTGGTTGCAAGACAGAGAAGGCTCGTTGAAGAAGCGTTCAAAAGCAATCTAATAAAGATTTTATCAGCAACTCCAACGCTGGCAGCCGGCGTAAATCTTCCAGCTCGAAGAGTCATTGTCCGAGACTACAGGAGATATGAGCCAAACCTCGGCTCCTCAGAAATTTCGGTGCTGGAGATAAAGCAGATGTGTGGTCGTGCCGGACGCCCCAAGTACGACAGCTACGGTGAGGCTTTACTAATCGCAAAAAGCTTCGAGGAAAGGAGCATGCTTCTTGATAATTACATCCTTGCAGAGCCTGAAAAGATATACTCAAAGCTTGCAGTAGAAGCTGCGCTCAGAACGCATGTGCTTGCTACCCTTGCTACCGGCTATGCAAACACCTTCTACGGAATCCTCGAATTTTTCTCAAAAACTTTTTTCGCACACCAGCAGGAGGCAAGCGTTCTCGAAGGCTTGATTCACAAGATTAACAGCTTTTTAATCAGAGAAGGCCTGGTTGAGCAAAAAGGCGATTATATATTTCCAACTTTGTTTGGAAGACGTGTGTCCGAGCTTTATATCGACCCGATGAGCGCAGTTATTCTGAGAGATGCGCTTTCTAAGGCGCAGGAGGTAAAAACTAACGAAATCTCTTATCTGCATGCAATTGCAAGACTTCCTGAATTAGGAAGTCTTTATTTGAAGAAGAAGGATTACGAGCTTTGCACAAAAGAGCTCTTCGAAAACATGCCTTTCTTTCTCTTCGAAGTGCCGAATGAGTACGAATACTGGAAGTTTGAAGAGTTTCTCGCAGAGCTAAAAACTGCGCTTTTCTTTAAAGACTGGATAAGCGAAAGAAGCGAGGAGTTCATCCTCGAGAAGTACGCTCTCGCTCCTGGGGACGTAAGAAGCAAAGTAGAGCTTGCGGGCTGGCTGCTTTATTCAATGGCAGAGATTGGAAAGCTTTTTAAGATTAGAAAAACAGGAGAAGTTATCAAGCTAAGGCAGAGGATAAAGCACGGAATCAAGGAAGAATTGCTTGAGATAGTTTCTCTGAAAGGGATAGGCAGGGTGAGAGGGCGAAGGCTTTATGCGCACGGCTTTAAGACTCTTGCAGACTTAAGGAAAGCGAGCGTTGAATCTATTGCAGGAGTAGAGCTCATCGGAAAAAAACTTGCGCAGAGCATAAAGCAGCAGGTCGGAGGAACCGAGGTTAAGGAAGCGGTGGAGCATCAGGCCAAGCTCCTGGACTTTTGAACTTCAACCCATTTTAGAAATTCGCCCAGAAATTTCAGGCCTTCCTCTTTATTTGCGGCCTCTAAATGTATTGTAAGCCTGAAGACATCTTTAGCTTCCGAATATTCTTTTCTTGCCTTTTCCAGAGCCAAAGTCGCGTTTTCAGTAAACCATGTGTACTCGTGCGAGGCGTATGGTTTTATTCCATTCGGCGTTTTTGTAAAGTTTGCATAAAAAACGTATTCGAACTCGCTGTTTAGATATGCAGCGACTTGGGGAGAAGTTACCCAGCCTGGAGGAGCGAAGTATTCCGGGAATTTCAATCCTGTCATTTCGAACTCGTTCTTAGCCCGTGCAATCAGGCGCTGCGCTTCCTCTGCACTGGTGTTGAACTCGTATTTCTGCGTTGGATGCGCATAGCCATGGTCCCCCAAAATGTACCCTTTGCCTTCCAAGCTTTTAAGCTTCTGAACATATTCTGGATAAGCCCGAAGAGGAGTCGTATTCGCATGATTTGGAATAACAAAAAGCACGACCTTAGAATATGCGTTAGGGTATTTTTCTGTAACGTTCAGTATCTGCTCCACCCTCCAGTACTTCCATCCCGGCGATACGTCATGAATCTCTATCCACAGCTCAGGTTGCGTTATTTGCTCGCTTTGCAAGCATCCAGCCGCTAATATCAACAACAAAATATATCTCATATAAATGCACTTTTTATTTTCGAGCCAACTACCAGCATCGTCATCAAAGCTAAGGAATATATGATTCCGCCGGCGAATAAAGAATACGAATAGCCGTAGTTAAATGCGATGAGTATTCCTATAATTGCCCCGATTACTGAGCCTGCGCCGTTTATTCCGTACATCCAGATAACATCTCTGTTGCTTAGAGAGCTTGTTATTCTCAAGCCTGTCGGAAATGGCATTCCCATGAGCACTGCGAGGGGCGCAAGAAAAGCAATGCTCAGAAGTACTTTTTTCAAAATGCTGAGATACATGTAGCCGTAGATTAGCTTTGGCAGGATAAACGCCCATAAAAATATAGCAAGCGAGGTTACAGCCAGAATTAGATAAGCCTTTCTTAAAATTCCTTTATTTGAAGGGACTAGCACGCCCGTGAGAAAGCTTCCTAACCCACTGAATACCAGCATTGAAAACAGAACTACCTGAAAGGCGTAGGCAGGGCGACCCAGGAAGAGGGTGAGCTTCTGAATCAGCACAGCCTCTATGAGTATGTAGCCCACGCCCAGGCAAAGGAAGTAGACGAGTAGATATAAGCTTGCGCTGTACTCGAACTTTAACCTGCGCTCGACCATTATCGGCAGAATGATAAAAACAAAGGTAAGAAAGCCCAGCAGGAAGAGCATCTGGTGCAGCTCTTTTGGTGGGGAGCTTTCTGTATAATAGAAGAAGGGCTTATCATCAACCGCAGGAGATACGGAACGATGCTTTGGAATCGTCTTGGCAATTTCTTCAAAGTTTAGAGATGTGTTATAGTATGGAGCAAATATCGGCTCAAATTTGTAAGAAGTACTCTTTGCTGCCCTGTTCTTCTCTTCCTCGATTTTCTTCGCAGCCTTAATTAGTTCTTCTACCAGGGAAGGAGTAACCTCCTCTTTAAATATGAAGGTATATTCGGTTTGAGAAGAAGGCTCTGCGAATCTAAAAATTACCAGATGCTTTTCAGGTTCTACTCCTTCCTCTGCCAGCGCCTGCTTAACTGTGAAGTACTGCCTCAGAAGCGTGTAGGTTATGCCTTTTTCTTTATCGATGACGTTGTAAGGGTCGTCCATTCGAGCATACAGCAGGACGAGGGCGATGCCTTTCGATGAAAGGTGCCTCCACCAGTCTTTGTTTGCCTCGACTGTATAGACATAGGCGTCCTGGAAAGTGAGCACTGCCTGCGTTGGAACAACTAACGCAACGCTGCCTATGACTCCATTTTCAATCAAATCATATTTTTCAGTGCTTCTATGCACATAGGTTCGGCCGTCCTCTATTATCGTCGCAACTTTTGGGTCATAGTATATCCTGCTAGAAAATTCGGCAAGGTCATTTTTCATGTACTCGATTATAAAAGGATTTATCTCAACCGCAGTAACT
The DNA here is from genome assembly GCA_043820925.1 of Methanobacteriota archaeon. Lineage (GTDB taxonomy): Archaea > Hydrothermarchaeota > Hydrothermarchaeia > Hydrothermarchaeales > JACRDW01 > JACRDW01. The sequence continues at coordinate 24,090 of JBDRDL010000077.1, forward strand.
TTTTCAACGCCTGCGTGAAGAGCCATTCTAACCTCTACCCCGCCTCCAGAACCTATTGCTACCATATTTTTCGGCTGCATAAGAAACATTATATATCTCGGGTCGTTCTCCAGTCCGTAGCTACTGACCCTTCCGTAAGATGCAGTAACGGGATAGGCTCCATTCACTATGAACTTAATTAAATTTTCTTTTTCCTGAACGACATCTACTCTGGAAACAGCAGTCCACTTAGTATCTAAAACTTTTGCGCCAGAAGCCTTGAGTTTGTATAAATATTTTTCATTGCTCGGCTCAGGGACGAACGAGGAATTAAAAGTTGAAAACAAAAGCAGGAAAATTAGGACAATAGATAATAGGGCAAGCCCGTTTTTCTTATCAATTCCGCCAAGAAAAAACGGTGCCGCAGCAATTGCGAGAACTGCGCAGAAAATTATTGCCCCCTCAACGCTTGAAAAAGGCAGCAGAAAAGTTATGAGAAAGCTTCCAATTCCAGCACCCACGAGGTCGCTGAAGTATATGAAGGATATGACTTTCTTCTCTGCACTTGGATAATTCAGCCCGACGCTCAGAACTATGCCTGAAAAAACAAATGGAAGAGCAGATGCCAGCGAGAAGTAAAGCAGGAATGGGATAAGACCTGAGAAGCTGATTTTGCTTCCGTGAGATATTAAAAACAAGCTGAGCAGAATCGAGATTCCAAAGGCGATTGAAGAGTAGTAGAGAGTGCTAAAATATTTTTCGGGCTTCTTTTTGGCAGCAAAATAGCCTATCACACTTCCCACTCCAAGACCGAACATGGCTATGGAGATAACGGTTATAGAAACCTGAACCCAGAACATGAAGGAGAACTCGTAAGTTAGAGCCACCTGAAAGCACAGCATTGCAATAGAGATTAAAAATATTCCAATTGCGAAAAGAACGAAATTCCTGTTCATAGCAATTAGGAAATTATATATTGTTATTTTAATATATTGCTGAAGTATGGCAATACATCCGATAGAATACAGGTACGGAAGCAAAGAGATGAAGGCTGTCTTCGAGGAGCAGAACAAGCTCCAGAAGCTGCTCGACGTAGAGGCAGCTCTCGCAAGGGCGCACGCCAGAGTGGGCAATATTTCGGCAGAAAATGCAGATGCCATATCAAAAAAAGCCAGCACGAAATATGTAAAGCTTGCCAGAGTCAAGGAAATCGAGGAAGAAACAAAGCACGACACTATGGCAGTGGTTCTGGCTCTGTCCGAACAGTGCGGCAGCGCCGGCAAGCATGTGCATCTTGGCGCTACTTCTTATGACATCGTCGATACTGCAAATGCGCTGCAGTTCAAGCAGGCGCTGAATATTGTGCGCAGGGATTTGGTTGAGCTGGAGGGAATTCTACTCGAGCTTGCAAAAAAGCATATAAAAACCATCGCAATAGGAAGAACACACGGGCAGCACGCCACGCCGATAACCTATGGTTTAAAATTTGCAGTATGGGCTAGGGAGATAAGGAGGCACATAAACAGGATAGACGAAAGCAGGAAGCGCATTTTGGTCGGGAAGATGAGCGGGGCAGTCGGAACCATGGCTTCTTTCGGGGAGAAGGGAATGCAAATTCAGGAGCTTGTTATGAAAGAGCTGGGTTTAAATCCTGCTGAAGTTTCTACCCAGGTGGTGCAGCGGGATAGATATGCAGAGCTTGTGCTGCTCCTCGCCTTAATTGCAGCCACCCTGGACAAGATTGGCAGGGAGATCCGCAATCTAATGAGAACTGAGATAGCGGAGGTCAGCGAGCCCTTTGCTGCCAAGCAGGTCGGAAGCTCTACGATGCCTCACAAGAGAAATCCTATCAGCGCAGAAAAAGTGTGCGGTCTGGCGAGAGTTATTAAGTCAAACGTTTTCGTTGCTCTCGAGAACGTTTCTCTGGAGCATGAAAGAGACCTGACGAATTCTTCTTCTGAGCGGGTCATAATTCCTGAGAGCTTTATTTTACTCGACGAGATTCTTAAAACAATGAAAGAAGTTCTCGGCGGCTTGGTCTTTTATCCGGAGAACATTGAGAGGAATTTAAAGCTAACCAGGGGACTGAACATGGCAGAGGCTGTGATGCTTGCGCTTGTTAATAAAGGAATGGGCAGGCAGAAGGCGCACGAATTGCTTCGGAAGCTCTCAATAAGGACTTTTAAAGAGAACGTCGAACTTAAAAAAGTCCTGCTCGAAAGCAAAGAAATTACGAGGCTCATGAGCAAAAAAGAAATCGAGAGCGTTACGAATCCAGAGAAGTACATAGGCACAGCAGTTGAGCAGGTTAGAAATGTCCTGAAAATTGCGGAGAAGGAAAGAAGTAGTTAAAGGGATTCAGACAACCCAACGTTTAATAACAAATACACCGATTTAAGATTAATGCAAGTTGCGATAATCTCAGATATTCACTCCAATTTGCCTGCCCTGAGAGAGGTTTTGAAAGAAATAAAAGGAATGCGAATATTCTGCTGCGGAGACTTGGTCGGCTATGCTGCTTTTCCGAATGAAGTTATCGAGTTAGTAAGAGAGAAAAAAATAATCTCAATTTTGGGCAACCACGACCATGCTGTTATAACCGGAAATGTGGAGTGGTTCAACCCGGTTGCAGCTTTTGCAATAGACTGGACGAGAAAAAAAATAAAAAAGGAAAACTTGGATTTTTTAAGTTCCCTGCCGAGATTCCACGAAGGTGAGTTTTATATGGTTCACGGCAGTCCCAGAAATCAACTCGACGAGTATGTATCTGAGGACTATCCAGAGGGCGAGCTTCTCGGCTTTTTTAAATACACTTCCAAAAATGCAATAATTCTGGGGCATACGCACGAGCCGTTCATCAAAAAGCTCGGGGACAAACTTATATTCAATCCGGGCAGCGTGGGGCAGCCGAGAGACCTAGACCCAAGAGCAGCGTACGCTATATTCGATATAGCAGCGAAAAAAGTTGAAGTGAAAAAGATAGAGTATGATATAGACGAAGCAGCAAATGCGATAATAGAAAATGGCTTGCCAGAGATTCTTGCGCACAGGCTTTATGAAGGTTGGTAAGATAGCCCTTTTTGGAAAAAGGTCTATCACCCCAAAAACCCAAAAGCAACGTCATATGAAAAAGAACTATGTGCTATTGAAGCGAAGCGTAAATAGCACGACGTATGATGGTCAACCTTTCAGAAGGTTGGTAAGATGTGGAAGGAAATCATAGAAGGCAGAACCAAGCTTATCGTGCCTGAAAAAGGGAAATTTGGAAAGACTGAAACAGGGAAGTTGAAAAGACCTCCTGTTTTTTACAACCCCAGAATGGAACTCAATCGCAGCGTCTGCTGTGCAGTACTCAGAGCGCTGCAAGAAAAAGAGGAAATAAAATTTCTGGATTTGCTAGCCGGCAGCGGGGCAAAGGGAATTAGAATTGCAAACGAAGCGGGCTGTGAAGTCCATTTAAATGATGCAAATGAAAAAGCCTGCGAGCTCATTAAAAAAAATGCAGAGCTAAATAATTTAAGAGTAGCTATCTCGAATAAAAACGCTAATTTACTCTTGCAGGAAAACTTCAGCGCCTTTAATTTTATCGACATCGACCCCTTCGGCACTCCGGTGCCTTTCCTGGACAGTGCAGTCATGACCTCGAATGGCTATCTGGGCATAACAGCTACAGATACTGCGCCGCTCTGCGGTGTTTATCCAAAGGCATGCCTTAGGAAATACAGCGCCAAACCCTTAAGGTCTGAATTCTGCCACGAAGTCGGGCTTCGAATCCTGCTCGGCTATGCTGCGAGAACATGCGCTAAATATTCTAAGGGCATGAAGTGCCTGCTTTCGCACTCGACAGAGCACTACTTCAGAGCATATGTAAGGCTGCTGGAAGGAAAGAAAAAAGCAGATGCTGCGCTTGAGGAACTTGGTTATGTTTACTACTGCAAAAATTGTCTAAGGCACGAGCATGGAAAGGGAAGCATTGCTTCAAAAAAATGCAAGTGCGGAAGTAAATACGAAGTTGCAGGTCCGCTGTGGCTCGGAAAAATAAAGAACGATGAGTTTTGTAGAGAAGTCCTGCAAAAGTCAAAATACTTAGAAGATAAAAAGCTTGAGAAACTGCTTGAAACTATTACCAAAGAATTGGAAAATCCTTTCTACTATGACGTGCATAAAACCTGCAAAAAATTGAAAATCGAAGTGCCTGCGATGGAAAAAATTCTTGATAAATTAAAAAAAACAGGATATAAAGCTTCTAGGACGCATTTCTCGCCAACTAGCCTAAAAACAAATGCAGAGCTACCAGTCTTCCTCCTCAGAGCAAAATTCGCATAGCTCTTCTACAGGGTCTCCACAATTGCCGCAGAAAAGCGTTCCGCACTCCTTGCATTCGTAAATCTCGGCAGCCTCTACTCCGCAAATCTCGCACTCTGGCATGGGATTCCTCCAAAATTTGTAAGATATACCGTCAGCTATACCTATATAAATCTTTCTTTGAAGGAGGGTTGCCAAAAAATCAAACAAAACTTCAACAATCCCTCATATAGAATTGGTTGAGCTTGTTAAGTTTGCTAAGATATCACTTAAAAATCACAATTTTAGAGGTAAAAAATGAAAACGCAATATAAATGCGCAAAATGTGAGAAAGATATAAAGGATTCTCAAGCCAGTATATTTCACAGGTTTGAGCATTACCATTTATCCTGCTTAGGACGTTCTAAAAAAAGAATTTCCCAGGTAATACGTATGTAGTGCTAACGAAATTCCAGAACATCTCCGATTTCAATGTTTTTCTCATTTATTTTACCCTCATTGACTTCAAGTACCCACTCGCACCGCTTTTTTGGAGAGTAAGCTCTCCACGGCTTCAGAGTCTTCAAGTCCACGACTCGCAGGTCTTTGCTTATAAAAATCAGGTCGATTGGAAATCTCATGAAAAGGGAATGTACCGAGTTAAAACCAAGAAAAAATTTTATTAACAGTCCCCTGCCTCTTCCTAATTTTTCCCTGAACATGAGACCTACAGCCCTGCCAAGGAAACTTGCTTCCCCAGCCTCGCAAACTTCTTTTGATTTTGTTGCATTGTAAACAAGCATAATAGTATATTAATTAAATAGGGATATCATGCTTGCTATGGACGAAGCGACGCACGACCTTATTTACAGAAGCCTAAACAAATTGAGCGACATTCCAAAACTTCAGAAGCATTTCAGGATTCCGGAAAATACTCTGCTCGCAATTCTAACGCAGAAGAAAGTAAGGAAAACAAAAAGCATCTTCCACAGGATTGATAGGGAAGAGATAAAAAAGCGCTGGAATTCTGGAGAGTCTATTTTAAGCATCTCAAATTCTCTGGATTTCTCTCCTGTGCTTACTGCGTCCATGCTCTTAAATCTTACAAAGCGTGAATTCAGGAAAATGCTTGAGAAGCCGGGAGAGATAAAAGACGAGAGATTGAGGAAGGAAATAACAGAAGCGCTTGAAAATGATTTCGTTTATTCTCCGACCGCACATAAAGCTCAGGTAGCCAGAGCAAAAATCGGAGAAGATGCTATCAGGAAATGGCTGCTCAAGAAGGGGGCTAGCTTTGTCGCAGAGAAAGAGTCCAAAAATAAGAAAACGCCTGACTTTCTTTTGAGCGACCCAATAGATATAGAGGGCAGAAAAATCTGCTGGATAGACAGCAAGGTAGCATTTGGAGATGAAATTGAGCACAGGCGCTGCATAAAAAAGCAGTTCTCTCACTATCTTGAAACCTTCGGCAGCGGAATGGTGGTTTACTGTGGTTTTGTCGACTCCGTCGCTGCAATAGAGCCGAGAATACTCGTGAAAGATTTCCAATACCTTTGGGAGAAAAATGAGCTATAGAGAAATTTTTTCAGATACTGATGCATTTTTGGATATCCTGAAGAAGGCAAACAGAATAACTGAAAGCGAGTATGTAACCCTGGAGAGGGCTGTCTTTCTGTCATGGTGGTGCGATAAAGGGGACTGCAAGTTCTGCTTCATGTCCACGCAGAAAGATAGAATAGTAGAGCCGCTGAAGGCGAGAAGAAAACTCTCGAGTATTCTGGCAGAGGCTGCAATATGTAAAAGAATAGGCTGGAACATAGAATTTCTGTCGGGCGGCTACGGTCCTTACAGCACCGAGGAAATCAAAAATATCGCAGAAATGGTTGCATATATAACCGAGGCTCCGGTCTGGCTCAACGTCGGGGCGTTAAGCAGCAGGGATATAGGAAAATTTGGAGAAGAAGTTGAGGGCATTGTCGGAGCTGTCGAGACAGTAAATAAAAAACTGCATCGCAGCATTTGCCCTAGCAAGCCTGTGCAGCCTATCGTCAGAATGCTGAAAGAGGCGAGAGAAATAGGTCTAAAAACCGGCATAACCATAATCCTGGGTTTAGGGGAAAGAATCGAAGATTTGCCTGCATTATTCGAGCTCATTAAGGAGTCGGCTCTCGATAGGGTGACTTTCTATTCTTTGAATCCGCAGGAAGGCACGGACTATGAAAATCAGCCGCCGCCCTCTTCAATATACCAGGCAGGAGTTATAGCGCTCACCAGAATAAATTTTCCTGATATAGAAATCATAGGGGGCACATGGACAGACCAGCTGCCGAACATAGGTTTAATTCTACTCGCAGGAGCAAACGGCATAACCAAATACCCTCTATTCAGCATGTTCGGAAATAGATACGGAAGAAAAGTGGAGGAAGAGGTAAAGTTCGCTAACAGAAAGTTGCTTGGCACCTTCTCGGATTTAGATGTCCTCAGAGGCACTAAAAAACTGGAAAAAGAAAGAGTGCCCAACCACGTTTTCAAAAAGAAGAAGCCCAGCATTGCAGAGGAGGTTGTTGAAAGAATTTTAGAAATGAGGAAAGAAATAGATGCAGCAGTTGAAGAATACATCAGCACCGTCGAGAGGCACTTGTGATAGCAAGCTTGCGCCTGCCCTGCTATTCCTTTTGCACTCTAACAATTATAACTCCGTCAGTCGCATCAACATCGCTGAAGTTTATTATCCTTCTATTTTCCCCTCTAACAACTGTAAAGTCAGCAACATCTCCTTTGTCATCTAAAGCAACGGACTCCACCTTTCCGAGATATTCTCCAAGCTGGGTATAAACTTCCTTACCTATGAATTCGTGCCTGACTTTTCCCTCAGCTCTTTCCTCTTTTACTATGAGCACCTCGCCGGCAGCGGAAAGTTCTTCTCTTGGCAGAACTTCTTCTCTACCTTCGAGCTCTAACTTCTCAGCCTTTCCCTCCCGGACTTCCACTCCCTTTACCCTGCCCATAAACTCTCCTGCTTCCGAGAATACTTTGAGCTCTGCGACGCCCCTAAGTTTCGCGCCCAGGAATAGTAGGGCAATGCCGTTTAAAACTAAAATTGCCCCTGGAATAAAGAGCAGGTAAGTAAGTGTCCGGATTGCATCCATACTAAATGGAGGGGGTACTGCTGAGGCAAATAAACCTGCTGCAGTAGAAGAAAATTTAAGTGGAACTGAAAATGCAGCTGCGCCCACGCCGATGTTTATCAATCCTATCAACTGGATTAATCTCATTGCATTTTCGTTATGCGCTGAATATATAAATACTTTTTTAAGCCAGTACGCAATAAATAAAAACATGATTTGGATTTGGATTGCTGGTATCTGGATATTCCTGTTGATTTTGAGCATTGCGATATACAAGGTAGTGCAGAAGCTGGCCAGAAAATCCTATGCGAGAGCATCGGGAATGGAATTTGAGGATATAGTAGAGGAACCCGCCGAGCCACCAATTAAAAAAAGAGAATGGAAGGAGCCGGAAAGAACCATAGTATCCAAAGAAATTGCGGTAGCAGAGGCAAAGCCCAAGGAAGAAATTCAAAAAAATCCCCTGCTCGAGTACATAGAGGAGTGGAAAGAACCAGAAGCACCAGTTGCTATAGAACCTGTCAGTAAAGAAAAAGCAATAAAAAAACCAAAGAGAGGCAAAATTATTAGCCCAGCTAAATATCCAGAATGCTTCGGAACTGACTACAAACTCGAGAAGTGCAAGAGAGACTGTGGAGTTGCTGAGGAGTGCATCAAGGCTGTTGAGGTATTACAGAGGATGTGAAGCCACAGCCGTGCAACGGTTTAATATCTATCAGCGGCTTGTTGTTGATTCCTAAATTTTCAACATATATTTCGTTGTTTTTTACGCTTTTAACTTTTGCAATGCAGAGTTCCAGCGGCGGCGCCCAGTATATCAGAATTATTTTTTTATATTTTTCGATGCCTTTGATGCCGAGCATGAATTTTTTGTGGACTACTATTTTATTCGATTTAACAGTCCCTATCGGCACCAGCCGAAAAGTACTCCTCACTCCAGTCGATTTTTCCCGGTTTGTATTCATCTGTTTCACCCTTCAATATTCTCAATATATCCTCAACGACAGCGTCAGGAGTTTTTTCAGAAGTATCTATCTCGTAAACACGTGCATGCCTCTCCAAGCTCTCAATCAGGCAGGCGTCGAGTGCCTCTGCTTCAAGATTTTCGCTGAGTTTTTCTCCCCTGAAACCCTGCACAGTTAAGCGCCGCTTTAGAATTTTCGGGTTTGTGCGCAGGACTATAACAACGTCGCCGATGCCCAGCAGATGAGATAAATGTCCTTCGATTATCGCATCGCCTTGAATTATTTTTTTAATTTTCTTCGAGAGTTTTTTAATGTCAATTACCTTGCTGCCCTCTTCCATGCCTATGCAGGCTTCGCCGGCAATGTCGTTAATATGCACGCAGCTGCAGCTGAGTTTCTCAGACAAAAAATTTGCGGCTGTTGTTTTTCCGGTTCCGGGAGTGCCGGTTATAATAATTATCATTGCGAGAGCAAGACCGTGAGTCTAACGCACTACCTTACGGTATTGCGATAGCAAGTTAGCTGGTTTCTCTGAGAGTTTTTCTCTTAAATCCTAAAGCTTCCAGGTCTTTATATATAATCGTCCTAGAAACCCCAAACACTTCTGCCACGCCGGTGACATTTATTGCGGAAGGATCGTTGTTCAGCAGCTCTAAAGTTTTTTTGAGCCTCTGCCGTCGCATCTCAATATTTTGTGCCTCTTCGAGTATTACCTCGTTCACCGCAGCCACAATCGTGGTATATACCCTGCCTGGAATGGGAGTGATTATGGTTTTTACAAAAAAATCTGCGAGCTCGCCGTCCTTCGTTGCGATTATCTTATTCAACTTCTCAGTAGCATTCTTCATTGCATGCTCTCTGCTCACGCCTTTTTCATTAACTCCTACGAGCTCTTTGCGCCGTGGTTCACTCCCATTCACAGTTAAAGACACAGAGACAGACGCCCCGGCAGGTCCTGCAGAAACGTCGCATTCAAGCTTGGTTATAACGCCGTCCACGCTTTTCAGCTTTTCATTCACTTCTTTTATCAGTTTGTCCAGGGCGCTGCTTACATCCCTGCTCGTTTTCGAGTTGCTGATAAACCTCATGCAAATCCGTATTTTCAAGCTTAATAATAAACATTTCTATAGTTCAGTTGTAATTTTGAAATGCAGCTTCGCAACTTCTCTTAGAATTGCCCTTCCATGCTTCTTGATTAATTGTTTGCCGGCATCCTTTACATGAGTCGAACCCAGGGGCAGAGCCATGCCGACTTTCTTCGAAAGTGCTGCATGCTTTCTCAAAAATTCAGCCCTCGCAAGTATAGATGCGGCAGCTACTGCCGGGTCTTTTTCACCTTCGGTTAAAAAAATTATTTTTTCATGCAGCTTTTTATCTAAATTTCTTAAAACGTTCTCTTCTTTTCCGAATTTGTCCACGAGTATTCTTTCTACACCGCATTTATCTAAGATTTCTTTTATTGCCTTTGCGTGCATCCATCCAAGAATCTCGTTCAGATTGTATTTTCCTCCTGAGTCTTTGTGCAGTTCGTTGTACTTCTGCGGCGATATGCTGATTACCGAATAGCTGCAATTTTCTTTTATTTTCTTTTCAAGCTCGAATATTTTCTTCTCGCTCAGAGTTTTTGAATCCCTGGCGCCGATTTTTCTTAAAAAGTTTTCCTCGCAGCAAACGCAGGCAACGGCAATGTAGCCGAAGTAATCCCCCTTGCCTGCTTCGTCGCTTCCTGCAATCATGCTTATCGAAATCATGGATAAAGCGACCTGCACAGGCTTGCGATTCTGCAAAGTACGTCTGTCGTGGTTATTATTCCCCTAGAATTTCCAGCGTCGTCGACCACGATGAGCCTGCTTACGTTGTAATTCTCCATTTCTTCGATAGCAGAGGAAATAAAATCGTTTTCGTTTATCGTGTACACATTTTTGCTCATTATATCCTCTACTTTGCAGTCTTCCTTGTTCTCGGCTAATGCCTTTGCGATATCCACGGTTGAGAGTATTCCAACTGGCTTGTGATTTTCAACGACCGGTGCGCCCCTGATTCTCTCCTTAACAAGAAGCTTTGCAGCTTCTCTTACAGAGATTTTTGGAGATAAGATTTTCAAGGTTTTGGTCGCAACTTCGACAACCCTCACCCTCGGGATGCTGAACATTTCAGAGGTTTCTATAAGCAGCACGTTGTCGATGTCGTCTCTTCCAGTAATCTTGCCCTTTATAACGAGTTTATTCACAGGCGTGGGTCCTATCTTCACTACATCTCCCACTGCCAAGTTTTTCAAGTTTCCAATAGCATGAATCTCCGCCCTGCATTTTCCAGGGTCAGATGTGCTTACAAAATTTATGGCTGTAACTGTTAAGCCTTCCTGCGGGTAATCGTCTACAAAAATCGGAATTTGAACTTCCTTCTCGAGCTTCTCAAAGCTAAGAATTTTATAGCCCTCCGTAGTTGGTCTGTAGCCGCCTCTTGGACCTGGAACGCCCTCTACCAATCCAAGGGAGCGAAGAGACTGCATTTGATTCCTTATTGTACCTGGATTCTTCTTGACCAGCGCTGCGATATTCTCCCCCTTTATCGCCTCTCCTTTAGAGGTCTGGTAGAGGTTAATTAAGGCAAGAAGCACCTCTCTCTGAACAGGCGTAAGCTTCATGCCATTGATTATATACCTCCTGATATATAACGATTATCTATGATAGAATTCAAGAGAATACCCACGATTTTTTCTCCAGACGAACTCCTGGAAATGGCGTTCGGGAGAGCTTCAAAAGCTCCCGCAAAGGCCGGGGATAAAGTCAAGATCGTTTCCAAGACCATTCGAGATTACTTCAAAAAAATTTTGAAAAGAACCCCGAGTCTGGATAAGCTGCCTTCTTTTTACTTCGAGCTCATCGACGCTATTGCTAGCATTGCAAAACTAAAAAAAGCTCTGGCAGCACTTCAGTGGGCGTCGAATACTATTAGCAGACTGGAGCGAGAATACATCCGCAAGATCCGCAGGGCGCCTAAAAATGAAAAAAACAAGTACAGGAAGGAGTTCTATGGAAGGGTGGTCTCGATTTTAGAGCAAATTGAAGACCAGCTCGAGTTTCTTGCTGGCGCAAGGGAGAAGCTGAAAAACTTGCCGAGCATTAGGGACGAATTCACCATAGTTATCTCGGGAGCGCCGAATGTCGGAAAATCAACTTTTCTACGGGCAATAACAACTGCAAAACCGAGGGTGGAGAGCTATCCCTTTACTACGCAGCAGATTTTGTTAGGTTACTTTGAAAGTAAACATGAGGAATACCAAGTCATCGATACTCCCGGCCTGCTGGATAGACCTATAGAGAAGCGCAACCCAGTCGAAAAGCAGGCAATTCTGGCGCTGAAGCATTTGGCTGATGTGGTGCTGTTCATCTTTGACCCTTCCGAGAGGTGCGGATTCCAAGTCGAGGAGCAGATGCGAATTTATTGGGAAATGTCCAGAGCATTCGATGCAGAGGTTATACCTGTGATAAATAAAGCAGATTTGCTCAGCGAGGAGGATATCAAAAATTTTCTGGCTGCTCTCGGCAGAAACGCATATCTGTGCTCTGCCGAGAAGAAAATCGGGGTTGGGGAAGTAGTTAAAAAAATCGTTGAAATTAGAGAGATTTCGGAATCAAAATAAATCCCTCGCTTTCGCTGCCGATAACCTCGCATCTTTCCTCGCCGTGCTTCCAGTAAAGTAATACGGTATAAGCAGCTATCGCAGCGTCCAGCAAGTCTGCTGCCCTTTTCAGGTTTTTTTCATTGGCAAGTTCGCCAGCGATTAGAGAAGACTGCACTTTTTGCAGAGTTTTTCGAAGCTCTGAAATTCCTTTCAATCTTTCTTTTTTCCCACCCTTCTTATATTTAGGGATTTCTCTCAAGAGGAATTTCAATGCGGAGTAGGGATATACTTCCATTACAGCTTTTGTAAAAGTTTTTAGTCGCAGGCGGGCTTTTAATTCTATTCCAAGTTTTTTCAACTTTCCAGCCAAAATTTCTCCCCTGACTCCTCCAAAGGCTCTGTTCAGCCATTCTCTGTTTGCAGGGTAAGACGGAACTCCGTATTTCTGCAGGAGCCTCTCGCATTCCCTCCGCCCGTGCCTGTTTCTTACAATAAGAGGCGCATCTATACCAATAATGCACCCATTAGAGCAGTGCCTTTTGATGAACTCGAGAATCTCCTCGTCAGTATAAACATAATCAGTTGCCACTGGCAAGCAGTTCTCGTCTACTACTACCAGAGCTGTTTTCAAATTTGGCTCGACTTTCCAGGCTAAATCAACGCCTATAAAATTCATGAGTAGTACTTCTCTAAATGTTCATGTAAGGTTGTTTGCTGGATATAATTTTTCATTCTTGGCATTCTTGCAATTTTATCTAAGTTGGCAGGATTGAATATTTTTTTGCTCTCAGCGAATAACTTCTCTAAATCTCTGTATCTTATAAAGTTCCATTTGACTTTTTTAATCGTCTCCTGAAGTATCGGCTCTTGCAACTTTTTGAAAAGGAAATTCTCTCTTTCCTCAGGTATAATTATGAATCTCTTCAGATGGGGGCTCTCTGGTATGTTTGACCCTCTGATTATGGCGTCGGATATGCCGGTCGTGTTTTCGACCTCAAATTCATACAGGATTCGGCCGCTATCCAGCCACATCACGTCTATCTGCTTTACTCTGTCCTGCGCTACTGATTCTTGAGCAGCAAACATATAGTGAATATCATCGCACAGCTCTCGAAGTGGTTTCTTGTTGTATATCGCACTCTGCTCTTTCGAGCCAATCCAGACATCAAACTTAGCCTTCTTGCCGAGAGTTCCAAGGATATAAATCATCCTACTGTGCTGGCTTTCTCTTTCTTTTTCTGTCAAGCCGGGCTTGAGCATCCACCTGCCGTCCGGTGTAGGTCTTGCATATTCTTCAAGCACTTTCTTTATGTCCTGCGAATCCGGAGTGAGCGCATTCGGAAACTCTATGAAAACTGCCTGGAGTATGTCATCAAAGGATACTTTGAATTTTTTGTCCAAAACGTTAAGCACCACTCTCTCTACCCTGTCGCTCAGCGCAGGAGTTGTGAAATTTGAAAAATCCCTGCCCTTCAGCCACCATTTTTTGCCAACTACCGTGCCTTTCTCATTTCTTATATCGATTAATTCAAAGTCCGTGTTTACGTGGTCTTTTAGTATATCTTCGATGTTCCTTGCGCCTATTGGAGCGTGGCGTCCGCCCTTCAAATCAACCATTATCCCGTTGAGGATGTGCTGGTATATCGTCGGCTCGCCTCTCTGCTCCAGTATCCCCTTAGCAACGAATACAACCTCCCGCTCATAGGTTTCCATGTCCATCTGTCTTTCGTTCACCATCCTCTCGCTCTCAGGCTTTTTGAAGCGGATATAGTAGTCGCCGACTGCGGAGCCGTAAGGTTGCAGAAGTCCTTTTGCAGAAGGTCTCGCCGGCGGCTGATAGATAATTTTTTCAAGGTCAAATCCAGACATCACAACCGCTTTTACGATGGAATTCCAGACTTTTATATCGGTGCTGTGAAATGTTACGGTTAGATACTTCCCGGGCTTCAAAACTTGGTACATCTCTCGAAATGCAGCCTTCAGCATTTTGTGATAAAATTCAAAATCTTTACCCTGCTGCGCATTTACAGTAATCTCTTCATTGTAATTTATATCCATCTTCAACCAAGATGTCCACAAAGTGCTAAGCTCAAAATACTGCACAGCGCCGCCGTAAGGCGGGTCTGTGAATATATAATCTATACTGTTAGGTGGGATAATTTTGGTAATCTCAAGTGCATTGTGCGTTTTGATTAAAATATTTGCTCCATTATTCAAGTCATCAAAACTCTTCGCCTCTTTATATTTTTCAAGTGCGTCATTCGATTCTATCTTGCCCTTGACTACCCCTTGCTTCCCTCTTGCAGCGCTCTCAAATAACATCCAGACGTTGGATTCCATATACACCGGTGGCACCCAGTACCTATGTACGGGCCAGAAGGAGCTGTATTGTCTTGTTGGACGAACAGGAGTCATTATACTGGCTAAGTGAGCCATTGAAGTAAAAGCAAATTTCATCGGTTCGCGAATTTTTTTATTATCGATTTTTTCAATTTGATCGTAAATAGCAGATAGAGCAAATAAGTTTCTTCTCGTAAACAACTTATCAACAGAGTCAATTTGAGGGTTATGCGTTCCTTCCTTAAAATCTTCGCCATTATACTTTAGTTTTGTAGTAGGATACCAATATGGAATCCCCATCTTTTCTGTCTTTTTTATCAGCTTAAGATCATTCTCATCTGGTTTTTTGCTTGTTTTTGAATTACAATGCTTGCAATGATACATTATTTTAATTGGAGTACTGTTTTCAAAATGGGTGCATATTATCAAAGCCTTTTTCCCACATTTCCTGCAAGTCGTCTCATAAAGCGCATTTATTTCGTCTTTCACATTTTTCTCAATCTGTCTGAAAGCCTCTTCAAAGGCTTTCAAATCAGTGGGCATCGCCGTGCATCTTGTAATAAATTCAGAGATAGGATTCAAATCAATTGCAATTGCCTTTCTCCCAGCTTTGAGCGCCTCTATCGCAGTCACGCCAGAACCCACAAATGGATCTAAAACGATTTCTCCCGGCTTGGAATAGCGCTCTATGTACTCCCTCACAACGTTGTGCGGCTTTCTTGCCCAGTACTTGTGCATGAGATACATCGGTGTGTGTGCCTTTGCAACCAAAGCGTGATTTATATCTTCTACAACTTGTTTCATAGCTATCAACAGATTTTATTTAAAGCTATACATATCTTTGTTTCCGTAGAGCACCGGAAAAGTGGTTTCCGGTTGCTCCAGCTTATGCTGGGGCATTGGAAAAGTGATATAGACACTCACACAAATTCATTCTCGAACCCCGTCCCTTTCACTCTTATGTAATATCTGCCTTCCCTTTCTAAAATCTCAAACCTGCTTCCCAGGATTTTTTCAACGATGTAGATGTTTGTTTTTAAATGATTCGTCAGCCTGCTAACGACGATTTCGGAATTTCCATTTGCGATTGCTAGGTAGGGTATAATCTGGTCTCCCATGTGCGAGTCTACAGCAGCACCGCTCTGCATTTCTTCCAGAAGTTTTTTAGCGGCCTCCGCCCCGACTTTTTCTGCAGGTTTGCCGATTTCCCCTATTGCGCTTGCTCCGAGAACAGAGCCTTCGTATTCAGCCCAGAGGGTTATTCCAGTGCCTGTTGAAAAGTATTTGCTGCACTCGCCAGCGATTTCGCACTCGCTGCCCAAGATATTTTTCGCAGCTTTTATCTCCCTCTCCACGATGTGGCATGGGAGATTTGAAGAGTGAGCAGTGCCTTTTATTCTTATAAGATTCCCTTTGTCAGCGAGTTGCAATGCATTAAAGTTTTTCACTGGAAAAACTTTAGCGACAACTTCCCCATTTCCCTTCGGGTAGTAGCCTCTCTTGAGCAATTCAATTCCGGCATTGCATCCCATTTTCCCCACGATTCGACAGAATACGTTCTTTAGATAATCCATGCTCGGAGACCACGCAACGTCTGTACCGCCCCTGATTTTCAGCTCTATGACCTTATCGGTAAATGCGCCGGGGAGCAAAAGCGTTTGCAGCACCAGGGATATGCTGCCTGCGGTGCCTACGTCTATAGCATAACTTCCAGATTTTATTGCTCCTGGAGAAAATTTTACCTCAGTAGAACCGACCTCTGCCCCGCTAACTTCTGCATCCGTTATTTTCTGCATTGCTTTTATTCCAGTCAAGTGCTGCTGCGCCAGCCCGGGTTTCGGTCTTTTAAGTCTTATGTTGAATATTTTAATTGGCTCACGAAGCAGAGCACCGAGAGCTATTGAAGTTCTGAGTATCTGTCCCCCTCCCTCTCCGTACGAGCCGTCGATTTCAATCATGTTTTAAACCTGATTTTAGTTAAATCTAAACCTTCTCCTCGTAATTAGTCAGATGTTTATTATGGTATGATTTCCATACAGTATTCGCTAACACTGACCATACTTATCCGAAGCTTGGGTATTTTTATAGTCTAATTCCTGGAGCAATATCCTACTATTCCCCGAAGGTAGAGTTTGTAAATCCATAAGGCGTCACGCTCGAAGCAGGTTTATATGTTTCGCATTGCAAAAAGCTAATTGAGAGAATAAGCTCGGGTAAACACATCTACGGTTGAGTAGAGGCTGACTTATTTTTTAATCTTCACTTCGAGCCAATCGCCTATTATGGTGCCAGCAACGAACATCAATGTTAGAAAACCTATAGCGATAATGGAGCCGATCAGAGTAGTGCCAAAAGTCAGGAAACCTCCCACGAACAGGTTCAGAACTGCGAACACTATGCCTATAACCACTCCTATCTTCAGTCCCTTCTTCAACAACTTCCCCTTGGCTTCCTTTCCTGGATTAATGTACCCGTAGACTATTCCCGCAATAAAAGCCAATACATCCAAAGCCATGCCCATCCATTTAATGAAACTGCTATAAAGCTTTTTCGGAATTGGGGTTCTGTTTTAAGTTAAGGAGTATTTAGTTCGATTCAGTTTTGCATCTAACCTTGATTTTCCCGATTTTTGGGTGCATTAATATCAAATCCTCCTTCTCTAGTAGTTAATCTAAACCTAATTTTAAGTTTTAAAATTTACTTTTCCACTTCTGAGTATCAGGACTGTAAATGCTTCGTAAACTTTGTTTCCCATGATTTTTTCTCCCAATTTTCTTCTAATGATTCCAACGAGCGAGGTTGTGTTGTAAAGAATTTTAATTCCGTGCTTGTCTGCCTCTTTAAATATCATGCGCGGTATTTCAAATACATCCATGCCAGACTCAACATGCATCTCAACCGGCTCAAGCATCTCAAAAGCCTCTATAGTCGCTCTTGCCCGCTCCACGTTCTCCTTCGCCCTTCTTTCAGTTATGGTTACGTTTTCCCTCGTGCTGCCCAGCTTTTTGGCTATTTCTTCCTGAGTATAGCCTCGGGTTCTAAGTTTCAAAACCTCCAGCTGCTTTGATGTGAGGAAAGACTTTGCCATATTTTTCAATTATGTAAACTAATATATTTACTTTTCTGTGATACAATAACAAAATTTAAATATTAGTATATATTTTAGCTTACTAATCTAGAGTTGAGATATGAAGGCATGGGTGGGAATTATTATACTCTTAATAACAGCCGGCTGCATCTCGCAGCAGGAGGAGACTTTGAAACTCGCAACTACCACAAGCACCTGCGACACCGGCTTGCTGAACGAGCTGAATGGGGTATTCTATGAGAAGTACAGAGCTAAGGTGCAGGTAGTGTGCATGGGCACTGGAGCAAGCATTAAAACAGGCGAGCAGGGCGGGGTTGATGTTGTAATTGTGCATGCACCCAGTCTCGAGGAAGTCTCGGCTGCTGAGGGCTACTACGTCAACAGGCGCTATTTAATGTACAACGATTTTGTGGTTATAGGCCCAGAGGGCGACCCTGCAGGGATAAAAGGCATGAAAAGCGCTGCTGAAGCCTTCAAAAAAATTGCCTCCGCACAGGCGACCTTCATCTCTCGCGGTGATAACTCCGGCACCCATACTAAAGAACTGGAGCTCTGGAAGGCGTCAGGAATAGAGCCAGAAGGGGTCTGGTACAAGAGCATAGGCAAGGGAATGGGAGCTGCGATTAATACTGCAACTGCGGAGCAGGGTTATGCCCTTGCAGATAGAGGAACTTACCTTGCGGTCAAGGGCAACACAAATCTGAAAATACTGGTAGAGGGAGATGCAGCACTCTTTAACCCCTATCACATCATGGCGGTAAATCCTGAAAAGTACCCGGACATAAAATACGAGCTGGCAATGCAGTACATCTCCTTCCTCACCTCTCCGCAAGCTCAGAAAATAATTTCAAACTACGGAATAGAGTACACGCTCGACCCGAACACCGGAGAAAGGAAGCCGGGCTTTGGTGAGGCGTTATTCATGCCCGCAGCGATAGGTAAAGAGGTGCATAGTGTTCGAAATGAGTAGCGTAGAATTTTTGTACGAAGGTCTTGCGAGGGCGGTAGAGATGATTCTCACCCTCGACCCCTATGTGATAAGTGTAACGAAAGTACAGCTGAAGGTGACTGGCAGCGCAGTGCTGCTCAGCGTACTTTTCAGCATTCCTCTGGCCGCATTTATCTCCTTCAGGGAATTCCTCGGAAAGAGAATCCTGATTATTCTCATAGACACTTGCATGGGACTCCCGCCGGTCGTCGTTGGACTTGTTGTTTTTATATTTTTCATCAGCTCGGGTCCTCTCGGCTTTTTAGGCTTGTTTTACACCCCGGCTGCGATGGCAACAGCGCAGTTCATTCTTGCCACGCCCATAATAACCGGCGTAACCATAGCGGCGTTATCTGCTGTCGGGAAGCCGATAAGAGATACTGCCATAAGCCTGGGCGCTACCCGAAGCGACGTTGTGTGGCTGGTCATAAGGGAAGCGAAGTTCGGAATTCTGACAGCTATACTCGCAGGCTTCGGAAGAGCGATAGCAGAAGTAGGTGCGATATTGATAGCAGGCGGAAACATAGTTTACTGGGGTGGCGAATCATATACGAGAACGCTAAGCACTGCAATTGTGGTAGAGGCGGATAGAGGCGATATAGCAGCTGCAATTGCTTTCGGCATAATCCTTCTCACAATAGCTTTCTCGGCAAACCTGTGCTTAAATCTTTTGAAAAGGAGAGCCTGAAATGTTAAGAATAGAGAACCTGCGCAAGAGTTTCGAGGGCAAGACGGTCTTGGAGGATATAAATCTTGAAATAAAAAAAGGAGAGATTTTTGCGGTTTTGGGTCCAAGCGGCGCTGGAAAAACGACTCTGCTGCGAGTTTTAAACCTGCTTGAAAAACCCAGCAATGGCAGGGTTTTGTTTTATTTGTCAGGCAGCGAGAAGGAAAAGCTTGCGCTCCGCCGCAAAATGGCGATGGTATTTCAGGAGGCACCTCTTTTCAACAGGAGCGTTTACGAAAACGTAGCCTATAGTTTGGAAGTCAGAAAAGAGAAGCAGGAAGCAATAAAAGAAAAGGTTAAAAGAATCCTGCTTCTTGTTGGGCTCTCGGGTTATGAAAGCAGAAACGCTGCTACTCTGTCAGGCGGCGAGAAGCAGAGGGTAGCTTTTGCGATGGCAACTATTTTTGAGCCGGAGCTGCTCTTCCTCGACGAGCCGACTGCGAATCTCGACCCGGTAAACGAGGGCATCATTGAAGAATTAATCGTGCGCATAAACAGGCTCGGAATTACAATAGTTCTTGCAACGCACAAACAGGCAGAGGTGCTTGCACTTGCGAGCAGGATTGCGGTTTTAAATAGAGGCAGAATAGAGCAGACGGGCAGCCCTGAGGAAATATTCTACAAACCAAAAACGAGATTCGTTGCAGAATTTGTTGGCACGAAGAACATTTTTGAAGGAGAGGTCAAGTCAAAGCATGGTAATAAAATGCTCGTTGCTGCTAAAAACTTCGATTTAGAGGTTCCGGGCAATTCGTTTAATGCAGGAGAACAAGTCTACGTGTGCATTCGTCCAGAGGAAATCATGGTTTTGAGGGAAGATGTGCCTGCAAAAACAGCGCACAGGAATGTGCTCTCGGGGAAAATAACTCAAATAATTTCCCGGGGCGGAGCAATGCTCAGGCTTTATGTTCAAGTCCGGGAGGAATACTTAGTTGTGGACATTCCGAGGCATGCTGCGAAGGTAATGAATTTAAAAGTCGGGAAAGAGGTCAAGCTATCGCTGAAGTTCGGCTCTTGTCATGTTATTTATAGAACAATTCCTAGAACCTGAATTATCATCCTTATCATAAAGCCGACTAAGCCAACTATGAGCATTCCCAAGCCCGTAACTTTTGCAATGGTTACGAATTCATATTTTTTCGGCTTTCTGGAGAGTTTAACAACTCTGCTCCATTCTTCTAAAGTTTCTCTAATCATTGTCGCTTTTCTCAGCTTATTCAATGAAATCTATGCCAAGCTCCCGCCTTAAATCTGTCTCTCTCCTGGGTCTCATTATCTCCTCTGGACCTAAAATTTGCCTTGACCTGACGCCGGTAATCACGAGCATTACCCTTATCAAACCTTTCAACTCGTTTTCGATTTGAGCCCCCCAGATTATATTCGCTTTCGGGTCCAGCCTTTCTGAAACCACTTCGACTACTTGCTCTGCCTCTGCTAGAGTTAAATCTTCTCCTCCCACTACATTGATGAGCGCACCTTTTGCACCAGTTATATCCACGCTGAGCAGGGGGCTGTTAATTGCTTTGTCTATCGCTTCTGCTGCCCTGTTTTCTGTGTCGCTTTCCCCCATGCCAATCATCGCAACCCCGCCGCCCTCCATAACAGCTCT
>JBDRDL010000078.1:0-16877 GCA_043820925.1 Methanobacteriota archaeon
TGCGCATTTAGAATCGCTGTTCCGGTTGCGAGGAACTCGTCTTTTTCGTTAACTACGACTGCCTCCTGATAAGGCCTTATCTCCGGGTCGCAACCAAGCACGAACTTGGCAAAGACGCTCTTTCCCTCTTTTACGAATTCTTCTGCATCTTTATTTGCTACAACTCTATTTTTTGGATAAGGCAGCTTTAAAAGTCTCTTTGCACCTTGCGGGGTTAAAATCAGAAAGCCGTCCTGCGCTCTTAAAGTTGCAAGTAGAATGTCTCCTGAATATATCCTCCTGATTCTCCCGGTTCTTGCTACCTCTGCTCTAACATCCTCGAACAAAACTTCACCTGCACCACTTCCGAACTGATAGTCAGCAATCGCCTGCATTTTTATTTTTATGTTCTTTTTCTGCCTAAACATATCCAAATCTTCAAAAACTTCTCCTTTAATTTTTAGAAATTCCAGCGCCTTGTGCACAAATGTTCTTTCAAAACCTTTTGAATATTTTTTTACCCAGAATTTCATGAATTCAAGCTGGGCTTTTTCTGGCGCCGGGGCTTCGTGCTGGTTCAGCGGATAGACTTCCTCGATTTCGAGGGGAATTACCCCAAAAACCGGCGAGGCGATACAGACGTGATACTCTTCGCTACTCGCTAAATTATATGTTTTTGCATAGGGTTTTTCTGCATCTGGCAGCAGCACCAATTTTTCTGCCCTGAACTTTATTTCATTCAGCTTTTTCAAATGCCTCAAAACTTCTGGTCTTTTCAGGGATTCTGCACCCGAATAAAAAAAAGCAGAATTTTTAGTAACTGGGTCAAATTTTTCGAAGTCGTATTCCAGAACAGTTCTTAAGGCACTTAGCATATAGGGGTGATTTCTCGCTCTCTTCTCTACCAATTCCCACAGCGAGCCTTCGTATATGCTCTGCTTGACTCTTTTTATCTCCTGCAGCATGGCGTACAGATTGTGCCTTGCGAGCAGAATTTCCCGCTCTTTTTTATCCACGCTTAAAATTTCTTTTGGTTCGTGAGTCGAGCAGACTTCACAGGAGCAGGGGAACTCGTATATATCTCGCAGCCTCAGCGTACCTTCAGTCGTAATATACCTGCCGTCCCTAGCATAGAGCGAGTATGCAGCAGAGTCGAATATATCACAGCCGGTTGCGACAGCGAGCGCAAAAAGAATCGGATGCCCGCAGCCGAAGAGATGCACCGGCTTGTCCAGCGGAAGAAATTTTTTAGAGTGCATTATAATTTTCACAAGCTCAGAAAATCGATAGCTTTCCATCAGGGGCACTACCCCGCCAATCGCAAAAACGTCAAAGCCGAGCTTTCCAATTTCCTCTGCGCTTTTTTCTCTCAACTTCAAATGTGTAGAGCCTTGTATAGCACCTGCAAGCAGCATTTTTCTCGGAATTTCTATGCTTTCTCTTGCCCTTTTAAGAGTTTCATTCAGGTCTTCCTCTGCTTTTTCATAACTTGAGTCAGGCGGCGTAGGAATATCAAGCATGACTCCAATATCGCTTCCTATGGAATTTTGAAATTCGACGATTTCCCTCGCACCAACGCTTACTCTTCCGTATTCGAACAGCTGATAGGCTCCAGAATCTGTCATAACAACGCCGCCGAAGCCGAGCATTTTTTGAATTCCCCTCTCGACTGCGAGTTCCCTCAACTCTTTATTTCTGTATATTATGTAAGAATTTGTTATCACGCTCTTGAAACCCATTCTTTTTAGTTCTTTTGCCGAGATGCCACCGAGCTTTGGATTTACTACAGGGAGTATTAGCGGAGTTTCGAGTTTTTTCCCACTTACCTCTAAGATTCCAATTCTCCCCATCGCATCTCTGTGCTTTATTTCAAACATTTTCAATCCACTCCTCGAAACTCATTGCATTCGTTTCTCGTCGTGTCTTGACCCATAAAAGGACTCATTTGAACTCACTCGTCGAACTTGCTATCGCATTCGCTTCGTAGAAGCGAGAGCACGAGTATCGCTCATGCTTTCGTTCTTTCGGAACGAGTGCTTCGTTCTCCTCCTGTCTTCACCCTTAATATCCTGCGCAAGCTTTATTTAGCTTTGCGCAGATTGAAAATCATGAAGTACATCACCCATAAAGAAATGCGCATTTTGGATATAAACTCAGAATATTTTGGAGTTCCGCGCAGCACGCTGATGGAGAATGCTGGAAGGCAGGTCTTCGAGACCTTGAGGAAGAGATTTAAAATAAAAGACAAGAAAATCGCAGTCTTCTGCGGCACGGGCAACAACGGCGGCGATGGTTTCGTTGCGGCGAGGTACCTCGCCAGCGAAGGAGCAAAAGTTGATGTAATATTGCTCGGCAGCGAAGCTGAGATAAGAACTTCTGAAGCAAGAGAAAAATTTGGACTTATTAGAAAAAATAGGAAAATAAAAATTCTCAAAAAAATAAAAAATAATTACGACATAATCATCGACGCCATCCTCGGCACAGGAATAGAGGGGGAGCTGAGGGGGCCTATCGCATCTGCTGTAGAAAGGATAAACAAATCAAAGGCTTTTAAAGTCAGCGTGGACATGCCTACTGGTTTTGGTTCAAAGCGCTGCGTGAATGCAGATTTGGTCGTGACTTTTCATGCAATGAAGAAAGGTCTGGAGAAGTTCAATACCATCATAGCTGACATAGGGATTCCTAAAGAGGCAGAGAGTTGCGTAGGACCTGGCGACTTAATCGTCAACCTGAAGAGAGATAGGGAGTCCAGAAAAGGCGACAACGGTAAAGTTCTGGTCGTGGGGGGCAGCGACCTGTACTATGGAGCTCCAATTTTGAGCGCTTTCGGTGCTCTAAATTCTGGTGTGGATTTAGTTTATTTAGCTGTTCCTGAAGGGAATTATGAGGTAACCAGGGCTTTTTCTCCAGATTTCATCGTCAGGAAATATCCGGGCGATTTTCTCAGTCCAAGTGGTATTGGTGCTATTCTCGGACTGACAGAGAATTGCGATTGTGTGGTTATCGGTCCAGGGCTTGGTATCAGGAACGAAACCAAAAGTGCTGTTTTGGAAGTCTTAAAGAAAATAAAAATTCCTGCGGTTATTGATGCAGATGCGCTGAAAGCAATAGCAGAAAAAAAAGAACTGCTTAAAAAACTAAATGCTGTGCTGACTCCGCATGCGGGCGAGTTTAGAATTTTAACCGGCGAGGAGCTTTCTGGGGATTTAGAAGAAAGAAAAAAAGTTGTTCTAAGGCATGCAGAGAAGCTCAACGCAGCGATTCTGCTTAAAGCGCCTGTGGATATAATAGCCTCGCAGGACGGCAGGATAAAGCTCAATGCAACTGGCAATGCGGGCATGACGGTTGGAGGCACTGGCGATGTTCTTGCGGGCATTGTAGCGAGCTTCGTTGCGCAGAAGTTAGAGCCTTTCGACGCAGCATGCTGCGCAGCCTTCGTCAACGGCACTGCCGGCGACGAGCTGTACAAGTTCAAGGGCTACTGCTTTACTGCAAGCGATGTTGCAGGTGAGCTGCCCAGCATTATAAAAAAATTCACTGCTTCATTAGGCTGATGAGCAGTCCTATCGCAGACAGAGAGGAAGCGAGATACATTGTCGCATGGAATCCATACGCCTGCGAGATAACGCCGCCGAGCAGAGAGCCGAAAATTACGGAAACATTGGTAATAGAGTTCAATATACCCACGCAGGCAGCCTTCTCCTCATTTCTATTTGTTAAGAAAATCAGCGAGCCGACATACAGACATGAATAAGAGACAGCGAGAAAAATCTGTATCGGCATCACGTGGTAGAAATTTTTTGAAAGAGTATAAGAGAAAAATACCAGCAATGAGAGAAGCAGACCTGCGTTGACCAGTTTTGTATCCTTTGCTATATCCACCCTCCGCATCACCAAAAACTGTGTTCCCGCATTTATAGTATACATAGCCCCAATCCAGAATTTGCTTGCGCCCAGCTCTGCGAGGAACAGCGGGAAAATAATCCATATAGAAAATGCGCCCAGGTTGCGCAGGAATGTGGGCAAGTAGACATATATGTTCTTCCTGATCAATTCAAGCGGAAAAAGCGAAACCTTCACGGTTTTCATCTTCACCTCTGGCAGCTTGAGCGATACATAGGAGGAGAATAGAAACAGCAGAGAGCTCAGTGCGAATACCTCCCAGTACGGCAGCAGCCTGTTGACATGCGCATACATCTCTCCGTGCTGGGCGATAATTCCTGCGAGCAATCCGCCAAATGCCCAGCCGAGAGCTCCATAAGAGCTGAACATCCCCATTTTTACCCCGGATTCGAAGGAGTATGCTATTAGCGGGGCAGTAAATATTCCCAGAGAAAAACCGGCAAGACCGCGGACTATCATGAGCGAGAGTGCATCCTTTGCAACGATCTGCAGGAAGAAGGCAAGAGCAGATAAGAGCAGACCTGCTGTTAGAAAGATTCTTCTGTCCCGCATATCAGAGGCTCTTCCAAAAATGTATGAGGAGAAAAAAATAGCAAATCCGTAGGATGCGCCTATCAAACCTATTTCTGCCATGCTTGCACCTATCTCAAGCGCAAAGTTGGGTATGAATATCGCTGACATCATTATCGCTGTATTTGAAAAAAACTGTATTATATTCGGGCGCATATTAATATCTCTAACCAAGTTCTTAGATGCCAGTACTTAAATATTTTTTTTGTTAGTATTTCTAAGTTTATAGCACCAAAAAGATAATAAAATATTTCCGAAACGTTTATATATGTACTCAAGCCCAAATACTCCTAACGACGGGTACATTTTCAGTTAGCTTTCCTAACTGCCCGTCTTTACCCCCTTTTAACATGAGCTGTGCTTGATAGCCTTTGTTTGGCATGCTTCCATGCAGGCGCAGCATTCGATGCAGTCCTCCACCCTCGGTGCGATAGACTTGCTATCCACGAGCTCATACACATCCTATCATCTCCTTTTTATGCTTTGCAACTGGTATAAAAAGTTTTTAGACTTGACTCTGGTAGTGTGAGGGAGAGCTTGAATGGAGTTAGGGTTAAAACCGTAAATTAATTTTCATTTCCGCTTGTGTAGGGTACAGTATTTGGATTTTCCGACAGCATACATCTTGCAATTTTTATGTTCTTTGGTTTTTGCTGCGCATCTTTTTTTGTCCATACTCTATCACCCCAGAATGATTGTGGCGAACTCTTATAAGTACTTATGGTTTTTGTGCATTTGCTCCACGGACTAGTGGTAACCCGAATTTCAAGATTAGTTTTCTGGCTCCAAAAACTTGGATAGCGGGGGGTCGATTTAGAACCAGCCCTTTTGCACGGCAAAAGCGCTGGCGGAAAATCGGTGTCGAGCGACCGAGAACGAGGCGTAGCCGAAGTTCGAGGGAGGGTGACAATAGCGGGGGGTCGATTTGAACGACCGTTCTCCGGGTGTCTCACCCCGGCTTGCGCCAGTGTTATGAGCCCGGCGGGATTGCCCTGGCTACCCCACCCCGCTTTTTTTTCTGTGGTGTGGTGGATAAAGTAAACAATGATATTAACTAAGGAAAAATTATTCAAATTCAATCGTAGCAGGGGGCTTGTCTGTTATGTCGTAAAATACTCGCGTTACCCCTGGTATCTCCCTCGTTATCCTCTTCTGGATTTTTTTTAAAACTTCCCAGGGTATCGGCATGGCTGTAGCTGTCATTGCATCCACGCTCTCTACCGCCCTCACAGCTATGGTGTAGCCGTACTCTCTTATGTCCCCCTTTACTCCAACTGTTTTTTCTTCAAGGAGCGCAGCCAGTGCCTGCCATGGTTTCAGTCCAGCCTTTTCGATTTCTTCTTCTACAATTGCATTCGCTTCCTTTACTATTGCAATCTTCTCTGGAGTGAGCTCTCCAACAACTCTGACAGACAGCCCTGGACCCGGAAACGGCATTCTCTCGGAAACACTCTCTGGCAGTCTCAGCTCTCTCGCTACCTTTCTTACCTCATCCTTGTACAAATCCCGCAGCGGCTCTACCAGTCTAAGAGTCATTCCAGAAGGCAAGCCAGCGACGTTGTGGTGGCTTTTTATCCCTCCCATGCTCTCTATCCAGTCTGGAGCTATAGTGCCCTGGACTAGATATTTTGCTTTCTCTTTTATCGCAACCTCCTCAAAAATTCTTATGAAAAGCTCTCCGACTATCTTGCGCTTCTTCTCCGGTTCGGTAGCGCCCTTCAAAGCTTTCAGAAACCTCTCTCTTGCGTTGACTACAACTAAATTCATTCCAATTTTCCTGAAGATTTCAACTATCTCCTTCTCCTCATTTTTTCTCATAAGTCCGTGGTCCACGAAAACTGCGACGAGGTTTCTGCCTACTGCTTTGTGCGCAAGCACAGCAGCAACGCCGCTGTCAACGCCTCCGGAGAGGGCGATGATTGTTGTCTCGTTATCTATCTGCTTTTTGACATCTGCTATTGCTTTTTGAACGAATTTTTTGCAGTCGAACATGTTCTCACTCAATCATCAGAATCTTTGCGAACATACTTTATCCTATGTCCCATGGCTTAAAAATCTTTCAAATAATCTCTACGTCTTCTATTCCTTTAAAATGCGCATCTTTCATCATGAGCCCTTGGTTTAGACTTCTTGCAGTCGCTAGTATCAGTCCATCCATCAAGCCAAAATTTTTATTGGTCTTTTGCATCGTGTGAGTAATTTCTGCCCCGGATTCGCAGATGCTTTTTGTGATTTCTACGATTGAGACCATCTTACTGGTTTTCTCAAGCCAGATTGCATAGTCTCTATTGTTTTTTATGCACCAAATTTTAGCTTCAGCCAAACTTAAAATAGAAATAAAGCAGGGTTCCCTCTTTAATATTGCTGCTACCCTTTCACCCCTCTTGGAACCTAGGAAATGCTCTATCACAGCGCTGGTATCAAGAAACATTAGAGTCCCCTCTCTAAATGGTCGATTCTCTTGAATCCTTTAGCGCCTCTGAACATGCCGAAAGTTTCATTTACAGTTTTATTTCGCTCTTTATCCAGTATCGCAATCTTTATAAGCTGCCCTTCCTCTATTTTTCTCTCTGCAACTACTTCTTTTGGTATCAGTACCCACAGCGAGTTGCCAATCTTAGTTGTTTTAGATTCTACTACATCTGACATAATTTTACCTGATTTAGTTAAACAGTTTAACTACTAAAAAAATTATTGACCTTTCTTCGTTATTGCAGCCTCGACAAAAGCCTTGAAAACTGGTGCAGGGTCGAGTGGACGGGATTTGAACTCAGGGTGAAACTGCGTCGCAAGGAAGTGAAAGTGCCCCGGGATTTCCAGTATCTCCATCCTCCTTCCATTGTCGCTTCTTGCTGAAAATTTCAAGCCGTGCTTTTCAAATTGTGCAATGTACGCAGGGTTGACTTCATATCTGTGGCGGTGGCGCTCTCCGACTTCGCTCTTGCCGTATATTCTGTACGCAAGGGTATCTTTTTCTATTGTCAGAGGAATTTCCCCAAGCCTCATAGTACCGCCCATCTGCGTGATATCTTTCTGCTCTGGCAGAAGGTCGATAACAGGGTGCGGCGTTTGCGGCTCTAGTTCTGTGCTGTTTGCCCCCTTCAATCCCAAAACATTTCTCGCAAATTCTATTGCAGCGAGCTGGAAGCCGAAGCAAATTCCAAGGTAGGGTATATTTTTTTTGCGTGCATACTCAATTGCTAAAATTTTTCCTTCAGAGCCTCTCTTGCCAAACCCCCCTGGTACAAGTATGCCGTCTACTCCTTGCAGCGAGCTGACTTTCTTCGGGTCGTCTTCCAAATCAAGGGATTCAATCCACACAATCTCAACCCTGCGGTCAGAATCATAACCCGCATGTCTGAGAGCCTCCACGATGCTTATGTAAGAATCTCTCAAGCCAGTATACTTGCCCACGATTGCAATTTTCACAGCTTCTCGCACGCTCTTCGTTTTTTCAACGAACTTCTCCCATGCTTTAATATCATAGCTCCTCTCTCTCATGTTCAGCTTGCTGAGTATATCGTCGCCAACCCCCTGCTCCTCCATGACGAGGGGAACTTCATAAACGCTCTCCATGTCGTGGTTGCTTATTACGTCTCTTTTACTAACGTCGCAGAAAAGTGCTATCTTCGCCTTAGTTTCTTCGAAAAGAGGTTTGTTAGTCCTGCAAACGATTATGTCAGGTTGAATACCAATGCCCCTGAGTTCCTTAACGCTGTGCTGCGTGGGTTTCGTTTTCTGCTCGCCGACCGCCTCGAGGGTAGGAACGAGCGTAACGTGGACGAAGAGCACATTTTCCTTTCCGTTCTCCATTCTCATCTGCCGCATTGCTTCTAAGAAAGGCATGCTTTCTATGTCTCCGACCGTTCCTCCGATTTCTACGAGAAGGATGTCCGGGTTGTTAATCCTCGCAATCTCATAGATTTTCTTCTTAATCTCGTCGGTCACGTGGGGAATAATCTGCACAGTCTGCCCGAGATATTCACCCTTCCTTTCCTTTTCCAAGACTGTCAGGTAAATCCTGCCGGTCGTTATGTTATGCTCCCTGCCGATTTCAACGTCCAGAAAGCGCTCATAGTGCCCGAAGTCCAAATCAGCTTCATAGCCATCTTTAGTTACCCAGACTTCACCGTGCTGATAAGGATTCATCAGCCCAGGGTCCACGTTCAGGTAGGGGTCTATTTTGCAGACATCTACTTTTATGCCCCGGCAGCGCAATATCTTGCCTATCGCAGCGGTTGCTACACCCTTGCCCAGGCCTGAAAGCACTCCTCCAGTCGTTATTATATACTTCGTCATTTTCAATCCACTCGTCGAAATTTCATTTCATTCATTTCTCCTCGTGTCTTGACCCGTTATTGCAGTTCGCTTCGCACTACCGTTAGGTAGTGCGCAAGTCTGGCAGTCTTGCTTACGCAAGTGTTTTCCCCGAGGGCTTTTTTCAAAAGGGCTCATTTTCAATCCCTCGCTCACAACTCGCTTGCGTTAGCAAGACCGCAATGCTGTTGCGCCTACCTTCGGTAGCACTCGTTGCATTCGCTCTGAAAGAGCGAGCGCACGAGAGTCGCTCATGCTTTCGTTCATTCTGAACGAGTGCTCACTCGCTCTTGACCCTTGTGTAAGCAAGTTCGTGGGTCTCGGCACGAGACGACATTCGTTCTTGCCTCTATGAAACGCTTGCTTGCGAGAGCAAGCGCAACGGTATTGCGCCCAGCTAACGCTGGTGAAGTGCTGAGAACGTGTCTTCACCTGATTTTTTCTTTTCTCAAGTCGATGGTTTCATCCAGCTCAGGTCCGGTTGAAATAATCGTTACAGGCACTCCGACTTTTTTCTCCACATCCTCTACAAACGATTTTACCTTCTGCGGTAATTTTTCGTAAGTCGCAACTCCTCTCGCAGACCTGTCAACGTAGTCTGCGCAGGTAATCGCTATCTGCGAGGCGCTGTTTATCATTGCAGCGTATCTCGCTGCTTCGAAATCGAAGCGACCGCTCCTCCGCCTTCTGCCAGTAACTGTTCCGTATTCCACGATGCCCAGCTCCTCAGCTTCTTTCTGCGGTATCTCGGTCGGAAAAGGTCCTGAGCCAACTCTAGATGGAAATGACTTGAAAACGATTATGACGTCTTTGACTTTTCTCGGACCTATTCCAACGTCGACAGCGGCCATTGCGGCAGTTGTATCTTTCGAGGTAACGAAGGGATATGTTCCGTAGAGGAGCGATAAGCCAAAACCCTGCGAGCCCTCTATAAAAACTTTTCTTCCTTTATCTATTGCCTCGTTCACTTCTCTTGCGACGTCCGTCAGATAGGGCTTCAGCGCATCAACATCTCTTGCAAGTTTCAGGCTGCGGTTCGCCCTGTCCATATTTGCAGGTCCGCATCCCGTGCCGGTACTTCCAATTTTTCCAGAAAGGTGGTTCGAGCTTTTGTCTCTCTCCAGATGCGCTTCTTCAATTATCCCGCACCTCTCGTCTATGCCGATTCTCTTTTCTATTTCCAGAGTCTCTATCTCTTTGAGCATTACCACCGGGTTTACGAGCACACCTGCTCCAACGAGCAGCCTTGCCTTTTCGTAGAGGAACCCAGAAGGCGTCAATCTCAGGGCATACTTTTTTCCTCTAAACGTAACCGTATGCCCTGCATTCGGTCCCACACCAGCTCTAGCAATGACGTGCGGCTTGTCCTTTAGGGCGAGATAGCTGACTATCTTCCCCTTTCCTTCGTCTCCCCACTGACCGCCGACTAAAATAGTTACCACTGCATCAACTCCATAAAAACAGTAAATCCCTTATTTCTTATTTAGTTTATAAATATTGTGATTATTGGTAGTGTTGCATTGTAGGGACTTCTAATAATGTTTGAAGGTTAGCTTTTAACTCTTTTCTTTGGTTTTTCGGTAAATGACCATTCTGGATACTTCCATTTTTGAATTATAAATCGAAGTTCTGCTTCTCTCCAAGCTTCATCGTATTCGCTCTTTATTTTTTTAATT
Source organism: Methanobacteriota archaeon (assembly GCA_043820925.1). GTDB lineage: Archaea > Hydrothermarchaeota > Hydrothermarchaeia > Hydrothermarchaeales > JACRDW01 > JACRDW01. The sequence continues at coordinate 10,446 of JBDRDL010000078.1, forward strand.
TTCCTTTCCATCATATCCCCCCACAATATTTATTGATTATTTCTTCTAACTTTTGCGTTATGTTTTGATTTGTATCTTGATTTATTTTAAAGTTATAAACTTTCTCAAGTTCCCTTTCAATTTCAGGAGGTATCTTATTTCCACCATTTTCTGTAATAATTAAACTATCAGTAGCCTTTCCCACTCCTGGCGCTCTTTCTGCGACTTTCTTAGCTTCATATACAATATACAATGCCCTGCTTAATGGAGAAACAGGAGTATAGTTATTTAGTATGAAAGTGTTTTCAGCGTGAGGTAGACCACTTCCGATAGAAACATATCCGACTCTATCAAAAGATTCGACTCTTCCAGGGGGAAATATCACATATAAATGCGCTCTTTTATCTACACCACCTATCAAAATCTCTAAATCAAATTTATATCTTTCGACGCTTCCATCAAGGAATTTTATAAGGTCCGGATGTAACGCTTGTTGTTGTCCATCTCTATAAAAGCTATCTATTGTTATCCCTCTGGGTTTAAATACATCATCGTCTATCCTCTTTCTTCTCTCATTGGCATATTCTTCTTTAACTTTGTTTGCTATTTCTGGGATGTTATTTATCCCCTTTTTATCTATTTATTCTTTTACTCTTTCAAAAAGCTCTGTTGGGAGTACTACCGTACCTGCTACTATTGCGTAGCATGTATCAGAAAGTTTTTCGATTTTACTTTCAGGATATTCATATTCGACAGAGAGATAGCTATTAGTCCACATCCTATCACCAAACATTATTACCTTTTTATCTTTATCGCAGATTGCTCCAATGCCTATCGTCATAATACTTCCCTACTTTTACTTTGTATTTATATCATATCTCTTTATAAATATTAATGTTACGCTATAAAATCTTCAAGCCCCGAAATGCAGCAGTTTTATAAAACATTATTGTAAGATCCGATTACGCAACACTACCTGATTATTCGACAGTAACGCTCTTCGCAAGCGCCCTCGGCTTATCGACATCCCTTTTTAAATTCACAGCTGTGTGATAAGCGAGCAACTGGTAAATCGGGGCAAAAATTATGGGGGAAATTAACTCATCGCATTCTGGAGCTACCATGCTGGCATCGCACTGTTCCACGGACCTGCCAGAAGTTATCCCTATCACGACGCCTCCCCTTGCTTTTACCTCCTGTACGTTGCTTATTATTTTCGTCCTGTTCTCGCCCTTTGCAGGCACGATTGCTATCGTGTTCATGCCCTTATCTATCAGGGAAATCGTTCCGTGCTTCAGCATACCGCCGCTCATTCCTTCTGCGTGGTTGTAGGTTATTTCCTTCAGCTTCAGCGCTCCTTCGAGTGCGCTCGGCAGGTTTATCCCCTTGCCGATGTAGATGTAATTCTTTACTTTAAAGTACTTAGCTGCAGTTCTTTTGATTTCCTCATTCAACTTTAAAACTTCTTCAACGCAGGCAGGGCTTTTCAGCAGCTCATTCTTAATTTTTTCGACATCTCTTCCCAGTATCTCTGCCAGCTCGAGCGCAGTCCGCAGAAGTATTATAAGCTGGCTCGTAAATGTCTTGGTTGCGCAAACAGAGATTTCGATTCCTGAACCCTGAAGTACGACGTGCTCTGCCAATCTCGTTGCAGTGCTGCCTACGACATTGACGATTGCGGCGACTTTTGCTCCCTTCTGCTTTGCATGGCGCATCGCAGCGAGGGTATCGTAGGTTTCGCCAGACTGGGTGATACCAATTACCAGAGTATTTCTATCAATAATTCCCTTGCTCACTAACTCAGAAGCATCCACAGCAGCAATGAGTTTATCGCAGAGCTGGGAGAACCAGTACTCCGCTACCAGCGCTGCGTGCAGGCTCGTTCCAGCTGCAGCGAGATAAACTTTATCAGAATTTTTAATCATCTCAGCCAGTTTGCGGATATCTTGCGGGTAAACATGCAGCGCATTTATTATCGTCCGGGGCTGCTCGAAGATTTCCTTGAGAATGAAGTGTTCGTAGCCTTCCTTTTCAGCAGCTTCTTCACTCCATTCTATCTTCAAAATTTCTTTCTCAAGCGCTCTTCCGGATTTTATTTCTTTTACTGCGTATTTTTTTTCAGTTATTACTGCATATTCTCCGTCGTCGATAGGAACAGCTTTTTTCGTGAAGTGCAGAAAAGATGTCACATCAGAGCCCACGAACATCTCTCCGCTTCCTATGCCGAGTGCAATCGGGCTTTCGTTTCTTGCGCAGAACAGCTTATCAGGCTCATGCGTCGAAAGCACAAGCAGCGCATACGTTCCCTCGATTTTTTTGAGGGCATCTCTCAGGGCATTTTCCAAGCTGCCATTATATCTTTCTTCTATCAAATGCGCTATGCACTCGCTGTCTGTTTCAGACCTGAATACATGCCCCCTCTTTATCAGCTCTTCTCTCAGCTCCGCATAATTGGAGATTATCCCATTGTGCACAATTGCGATTTCTTTTTTGCAGTCCAGATGCGGGTGGGCATTTTTCCTGCTCACGTTTCCGTGAGTAGCCCAGCGAGTATGCCCTATTCCAACGCTGCCCAGAAGCTTGTCCAGTTTCAATTTTTTGTGAATCTCGTCTATCCTGCCAGCGTCTTTCCTGACGTTCAGTCTGCTCTTCCGCAAGGAAGATGGCACTTGCGAGAGCAAGACCGACTTGCTTTGCGCACTACCTTGCGGTAATGCCAGCTTCCTATCGGAATTGCTCAGCGTCGCAATTCCACAGGAGTCGTATCCCCGGTACTCCAGCCTCTTCAGATTCCTCAATAATATTAGAGCAGCTTTTTTCCTGCCAATGTAACCGACAATTCCGCACATTAGGATTTCCCTTTTAGAAACTTCTTCAATTCTTTCTGCAGTATTTCGTTAACTGTCTTTCCGTCCACTTTCCCTCTCATCTCTTTCATCACAGCACCCATAAGAGGTTTTGCAGCGTTTAAGCCTTTCTCTCTCACGAATTCTTCTCTGGCTTGTAAAACATTGCGCACTATTTCTGCTATTTCTTCTTTTTCAAAGGATTCGGTCCCAACCAGCTTCAAAGCTTCTTCTACTTTCTGTTTCGGGTTTTCTGCGATTGCGGTTAGAACCTCTGGAATCGCTTCTTTCGCTATTCTGTTCTCAGCCACTAACCGAAAAACTTCCTTCAATTTTTCATCGCTTATGCTTTCCACATTATAGCCTTCTCTTTTCAGGTCTTTCAGCGTTCCGAGCAGGGTATTAGCGGCAATCGAGGGAGTGATTTTTATTTCTTTTACAATTTCCTCGAAGAATTGCGAATGCTCGGAGTGAACGACTTGCGAGGCGAGCTCCTCGCTTAACTTGTATTCTCTTGCAAATCTCTGGATTTTTTCCTCATAAAGCTCAGGAAGCTTTGCTTCTATAACAGCTATCCTTTCTTTTGTGATAACAATCGGCGGGATGTCTGTCTCAGGATACATCCTCGCAGCCCCGGGTAAGGGGCGCATGTACGAGGTGGTTGCATCAGGGTTCGCTGCCCTCGTCTCTTCAGGCACGCCTTCGAGGGCATCGATTAAATTTTTCTGCCTTTCTACCTCGTTCTCGATTATTTTCGGTATTTGATTCAGCTCCTGCACTCCCTTTATCTCGACCCTCGCTCCTCCTTCTATCGAAACGTTTATGTCCTGCCTTATAGTTCCTATACCTCGCTTGACCTTTCCAGTAGCCCTGAGGATTTCTCCTATTTTAAGCGCAACCTCTCTCGCCTGCTCCGGCGTTGTTATATCTGGTGCGGTTGTGATTTCGATAAGTGGAATTCCCAGCCTGTCCAGGCGGTAGATAGTTTTCTTCCCCTCCTCGGCGATTTTCCTCGCAGCTTCTTCCTCAAGGCAAATCGTCGGTATTCCCACCCTTCCTCTATCTGTCTCAAGGTAGCCGTCGAGCGCAACGATTGCAGTCCTCTGGAATCCGCTCGTATTAGACCCGTCTATGACGAGCTTTCGCATGAAGTGCACCTCGTCTACGATGTCGCACTTCAGCATCAAGGCAATTTCTGTGCATATATCAATTGCCTCCTCATTTGGCTCGTGCGGAGGCTCCTCATCCAGCTCAACCAGACAGATTGTATCTGGATAAACCTCGTAAACAAAGCTCTTCCCCTTCAGGAATTCCTCGAGCGCAGCCCTGTCTATCTCGCCCAGCTCGCTCTGCGTAGGTCTCAGCCTTCTTTCAATCGTTACTTCTGGTTTTTCTTCCCTAAGGGTGGAGGGGCACTTGCAGAAGAGTTTGTGCGTCTCAAGCTGCTGGTGAATTTCGAAGCCTATCAGCATAATCATATCTAACCCTCGAATGCATCAATTCTGCTTCTTTCAGAAATCTCGCCTGCGATATCGGTTTGCATGAGCTTTTTTACTTCTTCGTAGTTTTTTGTATTTCCGAGAACGTGCATGAGCTTTACGTATGCAACTTCCGGGAGCATGTCTGCACAGGGTATCACGCCACGAGAGATGAGCTCCCTGCCAGTGGAGTAAACCTTCATGTCCACACGACCGTACAGGGTTTGAGTGGTCATCGCTACCGGAATTTTTTTCTCCTGCGCTTCCTCTATCACAGGAAGAAGATTCTCAGGTACGTGACCCAAGCCCGTGCCTTCGAGTACGATGCCTTTGTAGTTTTTTATAAAATACCCGAGAACTTCTTCGCTAATTCCAGGATAAATTTTTACGAGAGCAACCCTCTCTTCGAGCTTCTCATTCACCACAACTTTCTCCTCCCTTCGCTTCCTGTAGTCTTGCAGAATTTTTATTCTCTCTCGCACTTCTCCAATTGGGAGTGCATTTACGCTTTTGAACGCATCTCTTCGAGAGGAGTGCATTTTCCTGACTGTAGTACCCCTGTGAATTAAGCAGAAGTCGTCGCTTGTCGAACCGTGCATTACAACGACGACCTCCCCTATATCTGAGGTCGCTGCCTTTACTGCGGAGGCGAGATTCAAAGAGGCATCGCTGGAAGGGCGGTCGCTGGAGCGCTGGGAGCCTACGAGCACGACAGGCTTGTAAAGATTCTTGAGCAGAAAGCTTAACGCAGCAGAGGTATATGCGAGGGTATCTGTGCCATGCGCAATAACGATGCCGCTTGTGCCTGAGTTCAATTCCTTTGCGCATTCTCTTGCAATCTCTACCCAGAGCTTTGGCTTCATGTTCTCGCTGAGGATGTTGAATAGAAGCTTTGTCTTTATTTCCGCCAGCTCTTTCAGCTCCGGAACTGCATTTATCAGCTCCTCTGTAGAAAAAGCAGGGTGTACTGCCCCTGTGCTGTAGTCTATTTTCGAGGCTATTGTGCCGCCTGTGCCGATAATGGTTACCTTATTCAATTTTGATTCCTCCCACGTTTATGCCTATATTGTAGCCACTCTTGAGCTTGATAACTATGTGCTCCTCGTCGCCGAGCTCGCTTCTCGGCATTAGAATTCCCTCAAAACATTTCTCCCCTTTTTTGACCTTGATTTTATCCCCAACTTTGATTCCCTTCAGAATTTTTCCAGCTTTCCCCCTGTACATTTATCCACCTATTATATTGTCCATCGCATCGCACAATAGCTGTCTGGATTCCCTGATTTTTTTCATTCTCTCCTTTAGGTTCTTAACTTTTTGAGAGACCAATTTTTCTCTGGAAGCTATCATCCTTCTGGCTTCGCCCTTAGAAGGTCCGCCTGTGACTTTTTTAGATTCTATTGCTGCCAGGGGCGAAAGTGTTTTTTTTATTTTTTCATCGCTCAACTCTATAGACCTTCCTATGACCTTTTTTGAGATTCTCTCGAGCATTGTGCTATCTATCTTATTCTCGGCGACCATTCTTCCGACGATTTGATGAGCGGTTCTGAACGGTATTTTTTCTTCTCTGACAAGCAAGTCCGCAAGCTCTGTTGCGGTTATAAAATTCTCGGTGCAGCTGAGCATTCTCTGTTCGTTGATTTTCAGAGTTTTCAGGATTTTGTTAAGAATAGAAAGAGAGCTTTGAGCAATTTCAAAGGAGTTGAGCAGCAGGGGAGAAATCTCCTGCAGGTCCCGGTTATACGCATAGGGCAGAGACTTAACCATAGACATGGAGGAATTCAGATTACCCATAACTCTGCTTACCCTAGCTCTCATTATCTCCAGAACATCAGGATTTTTCTTCTGAGGCATTATGCTTGAAGTTGAGGAAAACTCGTTGCTGAGCTCTACAAATCCAAATTCAGAAGTTGACCAGAGTATGAGCTCTTCTATCATTCTGCTTAGGCTGAGCATGAGAATTGAGACGCAGGAGAGCGTCTCAAGCATGAAATCTCTCGAAGCTACGGCATCAATGGAATTTTCTATCAATCCTTCAAATCCCAGGAGCTGCGAGGTTCTGTCTCTATTTATAGGGAAGCTTGTGGTTGCGAGAGCGCAGGAGCCGAGAGGGTTGAGATTTATCCTTTTAT
>JBDRDL010000079.1:0-19379 GCA_043820925.1 Methanobacteriota archaeon
TTAAAGGAGGCTGAGAAGGAAGCAGAAAGGATGGTCGAGGAAGCCAAAGACAAGGCAATCGAGGTTATTGAGAAGGCTAAATTAGAAGCTCATAAAAAAGTAGAAGCCATGGTTGAGGGGGCGAAGAAAGAGGGCGAAGAAGAGGCAGGGAAAATACTCAAACAGGGCGAAGAGGAAGGGAAAAAAATAGAAAAAATCTCACAAAAGAGAGTTGGCGATGCCGCAAGAGTTATTGTGGAATCGTTAGTTGGAATAACGGAGGCTTAGAATTGGAAGAGGGTACCAGTGCTGTAAATATAATTGAGAAAATTGGAGAAGATACCGGGAAGGAAGTAAAAGCAGTATTAGAGGAAGCCAGAGGCAAGGCTGATGAGATAATAAAGGAAGCGCAGAGTAAGGCTAAGGGAGAGGAGGGGGAAATACTGCACAGAGGCGCTAGAGAAGCTGAGCTTGCAAAGCAGAGGATAATTGCAGACGCTAAGTTAAAGGCAAGAAAGCAGAAATTGGATGTAAAGGAAGCTGCGATACAGGCAGCATTTGGTGAAGCAGAGAAAGAGCTCCAGAAGCTCGGCTCAACTGTAAAGTATCCTCCCATATTAGAAAAGATAATAAAAGAGGCAGTAAATTCGATAGGAAGCGAGGATATGGAGATAATGGCAAGCAAGGCTGACAGGAAAATTCTTACCCAGGATTTCCTGAAAAGTTTATCAAAAGAGTTTGGAGCGAATATTGCTCTTTCGCCCCAGACAATAGAGACCTATGGAGGCGTAATAGTAAGAACCAAAGACGGAAAAATTGAAGTAGACAATACTTTTGAGACCAGAATGGCGAGGGTGAGAGATGACTTGAGAACTAAAATCGCAAAAATACTTTTCCAGGGTGTCTGAATGAAGATAAGTGCGGTTGGAGATTCAACCACAGTAACTGGCTTTCGACTGGCGGGAATAAAAGATGCCTACGAGGTAGAGGAGCCAAGCAAGGCGATTAGCACGCTAAAAGAATTATTAAAAGATGAAAATGTAGGTTTAATAATAATCTCTGAAAAAATTGCAGATAAAATTCGGGAAGACATAGAAAGGCTTACCGAAGGAAGATTTACTCCAATTGTTGTTGAGATACCGGATAAGAGAGGACCGATAGAAAAGAAAGTCGATCCTATTAAAGAACTGGTTAAGAGAGCAGTAGGCGTGGAAATAAAGTTAGGCGGGTGATATTATGGTACAAATGGGAAAAATAATTAAAGTTTCTGGACCAGTAATTGTCGCAAAAGAAATGAAAGGTTCGCAGATGTATGAAGTTGTAAGAGTAGGTGAGGAAAAGCTGATAGGAGAAATAATCGAATTAGAGCGCGATAAAGCGACTATCCAGGTTTACGAAGACACTACCGGAATCAAGCCCGGAGAGGCAGTTATGGGCACTGGAATGCCTCTTTCTGTAGAACTTGGACCAGGGATATTAAAAAATTTCTTTGATGGAATCCAGAGACCTCTGGAAGTAATAAGAAGCAAAACCGGAATTTTTATCTCCCGAGGCGTGGACGTGCCCTCGCTCGACAGGGATAAAAAATGGGAGTTCAAACCGACCGCCAAAAAAGGTTCCAAAGTTACAGGCGGAGACATTCTTGGCGAGGTTCAGGAGACTGAGGTTATTAAACATAAAATAATGGTTCCTCCTGGAATTGAAGGAGAGCTGGTCAAGCTTGCTGGCGAAGGAAATTATACAATTGAAGAAACTATTGGCGTTGTAAAAACTAAGGAAGGGGAGAAAGAGCTGAACATGCTTCAAAAGTGGCCGGTGAGAAAGGGGAGACCGTATAAGGAAAAGCTCGACCCCAACCTGCCTTTGATTACTGGTCAGAGAATTGTTGATACTTTCTTCCCGATTGCAAAAGGAGGCACTTCCTCAATACCTGGAGGATTTGGGACAGGGAAAACGGTTATGGGTCACCAGCTTGCAAGATGGAGCGATGCCAAGATTTTCGTGTACGTAGGATGTGGAGAGAGAGGAAATGAGATGACAGAAGTAGTTGAGGATTTTCCTAAGTTAATAGACCCATATACAGGTAAACCTTTAATGGAAAGGACTGTGCTAATTGCTAATACCTCAAACATGCCTGTCGCAGCAAGAGATGTGAGCGTTTATACTGGAATAACATTAGCAGAGTACTACAGAGATATGGGCTATGATGTTGCGCTCATGGCAGACTCTACATCGAGATGGGCAGAGGCTATGAGGGAAATCTCAGGCAGGCTCGAGGAAATGCCTGGAGAGGAAGGCTATCCTGCTTACCTTGCATCCAGGCTTGCAGCCTTCTATGAGAGGGCAGGTCGAGTTATTACCCTCGGCAGCGATGAAAGGTACGGTTCGGTAACTGTTACAGGCGCAGTCTCCCCTCCAGGTGGAGATTTTTCAGAACCCGTAACTCAAAATACTCTCAGAATTACAAAAGTTTTCTGGGCTCTCGATTCTTCTTTGGCAGACAGGCGCCACTTTCCGGCTATTAACTGGCTGAGGAGCTACTCTCTGTACTTGGACAGCATTCAAGGTTGGTGGACCGATAACATTGCAAAAGACTGGCTGGAATTGAGAACAAAAGCTATGGCATTACTGCAGAAAGAGGCTGAGCTTATGGAAATCGTTAAGCTCGTCGGTTCTGATGCGTTACCTGAAAAAGAGAGAGTTGTGCTGGAGGGTGCGAGAGTTATCAGGGAAGACTTTCTACAGCAGAGTGCACTTGACGAGGTAGATACTTTCTGCAGCAGTAAAAAGCAGTATAATATGCTATCTCTCGGACTGAAATTTTATGATAAAGCTATGGAAGCAGTAAGCAAAGGAGTTCCAGCTAAAGAAATAGCAGCACTGGAAGTGCTTGATGATATAGCAAGAATAAAATATGTACCTGAGAAAGATGCTGAAAAAGCAATTGCAGAAACAAAAGAAAAAATTGAAAAACAACTGAATGCCCTAACAGAAAGGTGAGATAAATGATGGAAAAAGAGCTAAAAATTAGGGAATATACCTCTGTTACAGAAGTAGCTGGACCTTTAATAGTAGTAGAAGGAGTAAAAGGAGTAGGCTATGGTGAAATAGTTGAAATAGAGATTCCTGATGGAGAAAACAGAAGAGGGCAAGTTCTCGAGACTCATGAAGATAAAGCAGTAGTCCAAGTTTTTGAGGGAGCCAGAGGTATTGATACTTTAAAAACAAAGGTAAGATTTACAGGAGAAAGAGTTAGGCTTCCTGTTTCAATGGAAATGCTTGGTCGTATCTTCGATGGTTCAGGAAGACCGATAGACAAAGGTCCGAAAATAATTCCAGAAGATAAGCGCGATATTTATGGCGCACCAATAAATCCTAAGTCCAGAGATTATCCAAGAGAGTTTATCCAGACTGGTATATCTTCTATAGATGGAATGAATACTCTTGTTAGAGGACAGAAGCTTCCTATAATGTCTGGAGCAGGTATGCCCCATAATGAGCTAGCTGCACAAATCGCCAGGCAGGCTAAGGTTCTTGGAAAGGAAGAGGAATTTGCAGTTGTATTTGCCGCAATGGGCATAACCTTTGAAGAGGCATCGTTTTTCATAAATGACTTTAGAAGAACAGGTGCTTTAGAGAGAGTTACCGCATTCATAAACTTAGCTGATGACCCCGCAATCGAAAGGCTAATCACTCCAAGGATGGCTCTTACTGCTGCTGAATATTTTGCATATGAATATGATATGCATGTTTTGGCTATTACAACTGACCTTACTAACTATTGCGAAGCATTAAGAGAAATTTCTGCGGCAAGGAGTGAAGTTCCAGGAAGAAGAGGCTACCCGGGCTACATGTACACAGACCTTGCAACTATTTATGAAAGAGCAGGCAGGGTTCATGGAAGGAAAGGCAGCATTACTCAAATGCCAATTTTAACAATGCCTGACGATGACATAACGCATCCAATACCTGACTTAACTGGCTATATAACCGAGGGGCAGTTCGTGCTTTCAAGGGAGCTTCAAAGAAAAGGAATTTATCCTCCTGTGGATGTTTTACCTTCTCTTTCAAGGCTTATGAGAGGAGGAATAGGAAAAGGAAGAACGAGAGAAGATCACAGAGAATGGTCAGACCAGCTGTATTATGCTTATGCTGAAGGTAGAGAGCTCAGAGACCTGGTAGCAGTAGTAGGAGAAGAAGCATTAACAGAAAAAGATAAGAAATTCTTGGAGTTGTCAGACAGATTCGAAAGAGAATTCGTAACACAGGGGAGAGATGAGGATAGAAGCATAGAAACAACGCTAGATATAGGCTGGGATTTGCTCAGCACACTTCCAGAGAAAGAGCTGAAGAGAATCAAGGTAGAGACTATCAAGAAGTACCACCCGAAGTACAAATAGCCCTTTTTCTTTTCTAAAGAAAAAGGTCTATCACCCCAAAAAGAAACTTGGGTGAAGACACGACGAGCCACGAATGAAATGAGTGGCGAGGAGTGGATTCAAAATGGCTGAACTAATCGAAGGCGTTAATCCAACTAGGATGGAGCTCTTAAAGCTAAAAACAAAACTTACACTGGCTGTCAAGGGTCATCGTCTTCTTAAGCAGAAGAGGGATGCTCTTATAATGGAGTTCTTCAATATTCTGGAAGAAGTGAAAGAAAGAAGGAAAAAAACTGAAGAAGAGCTTGCTAAGGCATTTAAATCGCTGATTCTTGCAGAAGCTACCCTTGGAACTATTAAAGTCTCAGATGCAGCCATGGCTGTTATGGCAACCAATAGCTTGGATGTAGAATCCAGAAACATAATGGGAGTTAAAGTGCCAGTTTTGAGCCTCGGCGAGACTAAAAGGAGTCTACTGGAGCGAGGGTATGGTTTAGTAGATACATCTTCGCAACTTGACGATGCGGCAAGCAAGTTTGAGGAAGCTTTAAAAATAGTTGCGCAGCTTGCGGAGATAGAAAAGTCTATCAGACTTCTTGCAGAAGAAATCGAGAGCACCAAGCGCAGAGTAAATGCCCTTGAAAACACGCTTATACCTCGATTGAGCAACACAATAAGATATATAAGACTGCGCCTAGATGAGATGGAGAGGCAGAACTTCTTCAAGCTGAAGCGCATCAAGGCAATAATGGAAGCTGCAAGCTAATGCAAGACCGAACTGCGCACGTGATTTCAAAGCAGGTGCAGATGCTTAACAGGCATTTGGCAATTGCAAGGCGAGACCTGGAGAGCCTTCTGAGGGAGGAGAAGCCGAAGATAACTCTCAAAGATGGGAGCACCCATTCCTTCAGAAAGGAAGAACTGGAAAAGATAGGCAGAATTTTGCCTCACGAATTGCACTCGAAGCTTATGCTTCCTATTTACATAGAACTCTCTGATAAATACGGAGGGGGTACTGCGAGAATTTCTGGCAAATCAGAATGCAAGGTTATTGCACATGTTCTCGGCAAGAAAATGCAGGGCGACGAGCTTTTCATCTACAAGCCAGAACTGAAGCAGCTCAGGAGAGAACTGCCCACGACTACGCAGTACATGTTCACGCTTTCTCTGGACTACTAAGCAAGACATGCGAATGATGAAAAATGAATGAAAAATTTACTGCAACGCTTGTTGACATAAAGCGAATACACGAAGTGCCAGAAGGGCTGATGCCCTATGTAAATTTCAAGGCAGAAATCGAGGGGCGCAAAATAAAAGGCAGCGAGAGGGTTGCGATTTTTAATATTGCTTCAACGACCAGCTATATACCTGTTTTTCTGGATGCAGGGAAAACGATTGAAGATGTGGAGAGAGAAATAAAAGAGCAGGCATTTGCAAAGTTAAGTTCCGAGAGCAGAGAGGTTATCAAGAAGGCTCTTAAATAAAACTAATTTTTCAGAAATATTTAACATAGTTAAGGTATTTTTTATAAAGTAAGGAGAATTATAAAATGACAGAAAGCAGAATAACATCAAAATACCAAGTAACGATTCCAAAGAAAATCAGAAAGATGTATGACATCGAAGAGGGCGATGAGATTGTATTTCTTCCATTCGGAGAGAAAATACTGATAGAGCGAAAGAAAGTCGTAGAGCTTGCACGTGAGCTGCCGCTTGAGATAAAAGTATCAAAAGCTGCTGATGTGCACAAGTGGAGAGAAATTGCTAAGAAGGCAGCGATGGCGAGGTCTAGATGAAGGTTTTTATAGATGCCAATGTCTTCCTGAGGTCTATCCTCCAAGACGATGAGGAGAAGGCTGGGCACTGCTCGAAGCTGCTGAAAAAAGTAGACGGGGGCGAAGTGCAGGCTGCAACTTCGATGCTCGTGCTTAATGAGATACTCTGGGTTCTCGAAGGACTGAACGTGGGAAGAGAAGATATTGCAAAGCGAATTAAGGCAATTGCCATGTCTAAGGTGGAAGTTCTGGGGTATGCAAACAGCAGTGCAGTGTTGGAGTCTTTAGGTTATTACGGGAAGCTGGATGTGGATTTCATCGATGCCCTGAATGCCTGCATAGCTAGGGGGAGCGGGATAAGGGATATTATTACCTATGATGAGCATTTTAAGAAGATAGAATTTGTGAATAAAATAGAGCCGCAGGAGCTTTAGATTTATTTTGGCTTTTCCATTAATTTGCTCTTCTTCAGAATTTTTCCTTCAGGGGAGTGGGGCGTTCTGTAAATTTCGTCGCTTCCTTTTTCGATTTCTCTTACCTCGTCGGCGAGTTTTGAGGCCGTCCTCAGCATTTCGTGAGCAGAGGCGACGAGCGGTATGTACTTCTCTTTAACCGCAAAGCAGCCTCTTATGTTCAGCTCCCCAACTTTTTCAGCAAGCTCGTATGCTGCCAGCGCTTTCGCGCTTGCATATGGATTTTTTATCCCGGAGCGCTCCACAGCGGTGCTGCCGTCTACGATGATTCTCGGCAGGTACTCTTTTTTCGTTTTTATTCCGTCGATGGCTTTGTCGATTTCTTCCTGCAGGACTCTAAAAGCGCCGGTAACTGCAAGTATTTTAAGCATTTCTGCGTTGAAGAGTGCCATTTCTGTAGGGTCTAAAAATTCTCTCCTCGCACCTATCATGGAGTCGGCTTTAATAAAGATATACCCTAAACCCGCCTTTTCAAGCTTGTCCTTTATCTTTATTCCGGGCGCGTCTCCAATTACTATTGCTCTCCTGTCCTTCAGTTTTTCAATTGCCCTGCCCGGGCCTGGAGTTGAGGGATTCGGGGTTGAATAAAGAATTAGCTCAGGTTTGAATTCCAGTATCCTTTCAACGATGCTTTCACAGTCTTCGGGACTCATTTTCGCCCCGCTGGCTACTACTCTAACCTCTATATCCTTTCTATCTGCTCTCTCATCCAATAACAGCTCCAAAATCAAAGAAGAAGCTATGTTCCCTGTTTTTATAACCCCAATTCTCACCATGCTTAGGGAGTTATTGCCACATATTAATAAATGTTCTTATACAGTGTATCCCTCTGCCTCGGAATTCTCCCTGCCTCGATTATCATCCTTTCAAGCTCTTTTTTGTCAGGCATGTTTACGGCGGAACCTGCGGTACGTGAGATGTTCTCTTCCATCAATGTTCCGCCTAAGTCGTTTGCCCCAAATTTGAGCATGACCTGAGCAAGTTTTCTGCCGAGCTTTACCCAGGAAGCCTGAATATTCCTGAAGTTGTCTAGAAATATTCTTGACGCTGCATAAACTCTTATATCTTCTATACCAGTAGCTCCGCCCTTGCTTTTACCTGAGCGATACAGTGGGGTATTGAAATGGACGAAGGAGAGAGGAACAAATTCAGTAAAACCTTTTGTTTTTTCCTGAATATCTCTCAAAATTTTGAGATGTTTAATTTTTTTTTCTGTGCTTTCTATGTGTCCGTAGAGCATTGTAGCAGTTGTAGGTATCCCAAGTCTGTGAGCTTCTTCCACAATCTTAATCCATTCCCTACTCTTGAGCTTTTTCGGGCAGATCGTGCTTCTAATTTCGTCATCCAGAATTTCTGCCGCTGTGCCTGGCATTGAATCAAGGCCGCTTTCTTTCAAGTATTTCAGGGTTTTCCTTATGCTCATGCCGCTCTTCTCAGCAGCATAGCTTATCTCCATCGGCGAGAAAGCGTGAACGTGAATCTCTACATTTCTTTTAATGGCTTTTATAATGTCCGAGTAGTAATTTGCATCCAAGCTTGGATGCAGGCCGCCCTGAATGCAGACTTCAGTTGCGCCGAGCTTTTTCGCTTCCCTGCTTTTTTCCACAACTTGCTCAATAGTTAGAAGATAAGCATCTGCATCGCTCTTATCTCTCCTGAAAGCGCAGAATTCACAGTCGCTCACGCAGACGTTTGTAAAGTTTATGTTCCTGTTTATCACATAAGTTACAACGTCGCCTGCCCTGCTTTTTCTCAGCCTGTCAGCTGTAATTGCGACAGCAAAGAGTTCTTCTCCGCTTGAATTCATCAGTTTTAATGCTTCTTTTTCAGTTATTCTTCTCCCCCCAGCTTGCTGGAGTATTTCTTCAATCTCTGGTTTTATTTGCAGGTTCATATTTTTACCAGACCATCTTCATCTATGTAACTCTTGATTAGCTCCCCCAGTTTTTTGGAATACCAGCCTCTCTTTATGAACTCAGGATATACTGGCAGGCGCTCCCTGAGACCCAGCCCAAGCTTCTGGGTCAGGATTTTCATCTTTTCGATTTTCGGCCAGTCCGCTTCTGGATTTATGTAGTCTTTGGTTATCGGCGATACGCCTCCCAAATCATTTGCGCCAGAGGATAAAAATATTTGCCAGGTATCTGGATTCAGGTTAGGCGGCACCTGGATATTCATATTCGGCAGAATTTGCCTTGCAGCTCTAACAACTGTAAGCATTTTATGCAAAGAAGGCTCTGCGCTGTCCTGCATTGGAGTATTTTTTTTAGCCTTGAAGTTCTGAATTATTACCTCCTGGATGTGCTCATATCTGTCGTTTATTTCTTTTATTGTACGCAGGGAGTAGAGGATTTCGTCAAAAGTCTCGCCGATTCCTACTAGTATGCCAGTTGTAAACGGAATTTTTAATTTGCCTGCATTCTCGATTACTTTCAGCCTGAGCTTTGGACGCTTTCCCGGAGAGTGCTCGTGGGGCATTCCTTTTTTGTACAGCCTCTCGCTTGCGTTCTCGAGCATTAGACCCATGGATGCGTTTACTTCGCCGAGCATTTTCATTTCCTGTTTTTCGATAACGCCTGCATTTGAATGCGGCAGCAAGCCGTATTCGAGAGCATCCTCGCAAAGCTCGTACAGATATTCCAGAACAGACGAATACTCCCATTCCTCCAGCTGCCTCCTTATTTTGTCGCTGCTCTCTGGCATCTCTCCAAAGGTGAACAGAGCCTCCTTGCATTGCTGTTTTTTGCCCTCCTCGAGTATCCTCTGAATTTCTGTCCTGCTGAGTACATCTGGATTATTGCTTCTAAATCCGCAGTAAGCACAGCGATTTCTACATGCATTGGTTAAAGGAATAAAAACATTTTTTGAAAAAGTTATAAATTTCACGTGCGAGTATTAGGCAATTCCAAAGCATAAAGTTTGCTGATTGACAAATTATTTATATTGCGTTAATGAGAGCAAGTGAGCGAGGGTGACAGATGATTGTTACTAAGGGAAAGCCAATGGAGGAGCTGCTGGAGATAATCAAACCATACAAGAAAGTAGCGATAATGGGGTGCGGGGGCTGCGCTACGGTTTACGAGACCGGTGGCAGGAGGCAGGTCAGCAAGCTTGCCTCGAAGCTGGGCAACGTGGTTGTTTCCGGAGTAATACCCCGCCTGTGCTCCATAGAGATGGTAAAAACTAAGATGCCAAGGGAAATTGAGGGGACAGCTGCGATAATAGTTTTATCCTGCGGAATTGGAGTTCAGACGGTTGCAGAGTTTTTGTCTGAAAAAGTTGTGATACCTGGCTTGGATACTTTCTTCATGGGCAGGAGAGAGGATAACTTTTTTGTGGAATTCTGCCTCGGCTGCGGGAACTGCATACTGCACACCACTGGAGGGATATGTCCAATCGCAAGGTGCCCGAAGAGCATGCTCAACGGACCCTGCGGCGGAGTTTATAATGGTAAATGCGAAACAGACAGAACCAGAGACTGCGCTTGGATGCTCATATACAGCAAGCTGAAATCCCAGACAAAGCTGCACCTGATTAGAAGTGCTGCAGCTCCAAAAGACTTCATAAAGATTGCGCATACGAGAAAGATTGGAGGCGCAAAATGAGCTTCAGCAATCTAATGCGCTCTATCGAATCTAAAAAATTCACAATAACAGGGGAGATAGACCCTCCAAAGGGAGCGGATAGGAAAGCTGTAATTCGCCAGGCGAAACTGCTCAAGGGTAACGTGGTCGCTGCGAACGTTACTGATAATCCCCTCGGGATAATGCTCATGGGAGGTTTAGCGTGCTGCGCAATAATGCAGAACGAGGTAGGATTAGAAGCTATTTATCAGCTAACCTGCCGAGACAGGAACAGAATTGCGCTCCAGAGCGATGTTCTCGGCGCAGCTGCACTTGGAATACGCAACGTTCTCGCTCTTACCGGAGACCATCCCAGCCTGGGAGACCATCCACAGGCAAAGCCTGTTTTTGATTTAGACTCTGTGCAGCTGACTGCGATGCTCAGAAAGATGGTAAGCGAGAAAACGGATTTGGCAGGCAACAAGCTCAACGTTGCGCCTGAGATGCACATAGGCGTTGCTCTCAGCCCGGGCTTATCGCCTCTAGAGCCTGAGATAATAAAGTTTGAGAAGAAGATAAAAGCTGGTGCAGAATTTGCGCAGACGCAGGTTGTGTACGACATCAAAGTTATGGAAAAGCTAAAGGATGCAATAGAGCACTTGGATATCCCTGTCTTAGTCGGCATAGCTCCTTTAAAATCTATAGGAATGGCAAAATTCATGGCAAAGAATGTGCCTGGAGTAGTAATCCCTGAAGAAATTATGGAAAAACTCGAGAAATCTAAGAACATCAAGGAAACTACCATCGAGATAACAGCAGAGCTGCTAAGAGATATAAAGGAAATCGGATTTGCAGGTGCCCATATAATGCCAGTTGGAATGGATGCTGAGGTTGGGGAAATAATAAAACGCTCCGGGGCGCGAGCGTAAATGCGTGTTTTTGTCTTGCTTCCTGTTAAGCTTTCAGAAGCCAAGACAAGACTTTCGAATATTTTTTCAGAAGAAGAAAGAGCAGAGCTGGTGCTGTGCATGCTTAAAGACGTGCTCGACCCGCTTAAAGGCATGGATGTCGTTGTCATAAGTCCTGACGACTTGAGAAAAAAGCTAGACTACGATTTCCATTTTATCTTGGAGAAAGAAAGAAAAGGGTTGAATACTGCGGTCGAGCAAGCAAATAAATATGCGATTGATAATAGCACAGATGCAACGCTTTTCGTTCCTGCTGATGCGCCGCTAATAAAGAAAGGTCATGTGAAAGAAATTCTGGGGCTGGGAAAAAAACATAAACTAATAATCTCCCCTTCCAGAAGGTGCGGCACCGGAATATTATTCAGAAGACCGCCAGACATAATCAAAGGAAGATTCACAAACACCAGCTTTGAGGACCACAGGGAAGAGGCAGCGCTGCGAGGAGTTGAGATGTACGTTTACGATTCATTTTCTCTATCTCTCGACATTGATACGCCGGAAGACATTCAAGAATTTTTACTGCACGGCAGGGGGACAAGAACTTACGAATTTTTGATTTCTCGAATATAAATCATCCCAATAAAATATATAACCTATGATTTATAATTTTTGATAGATGATATCCAGAGAAGAAATTTTTAAAGTAGTAAAAGGCTACGGCAGGGATATAACAGTCGGAGTCATCGGAAGCCACTCTGCGCTTGAAATTGCGCACGGTGCGAAGCAGGAGGGCTGCAAAACTCTTGTCGTGTGCCAGAAGGGGAGGGAAAAGACCTACACTGAGTATTACAAAAACTTGTTTGACTACCCGCTGGTTTTAGAAAAATTCGCAGACATGGTTAAAGAGGAAAACCAAAAGAAAATGCGTGCGCTGAACACCATCTTCATTCCCAGCCGCTCTTTCTCGGTCTACGTTGGCTACAAAAATATTGAGAATGAATTTTTAGTCCCAATACTCGGCAGCCGTTTCATGTTACGCACCGAAGAGCGCAGCGAGCCGAAAAATCAGTACTATTTGCTTAAAAAAGCTGGAATAAAAATGCCGAGAACATTTAAATCATCTGAAGAAATCGACAGACTGGCGATAGTTAAAGTCCTGGAAAAAAAGCGCAGGCTGGAGCGAGCTTTCTTTTATGCCTCATCTCCAGAAGAATTCGAAGAGAAGGCTAAAGAAAGAATAAAGAAGGGCATGATTGAAGAGAACGACCTTAAAAAAGCGGTTATCGAGGAATATGTACTCGGAGCGAAGTTCAATGCAAACTTCTTCTGGTCGCCGCTGACAGAAGAATTAGACCTGCTCGGTTTCGACAGAAGAATCCAGACTGATTTAGATGGAGTTCTTGACTTGCCTGCAAGCGAGCAGTTAGAGTTGCGAATAGCAACCCAAAATATAGAAATTGGGCACTACGGCGCTACGATGCGTGAATCACAGCTCGAAAAAATCTTCGAGGCAGGCGAAAAGTTTGTGGAAGTTTGCAAAAAAGAATTTCCTCCAGGAATGATAGGCTTATTTGCGTTGCAGGGCGCAGTTGACAAAAACCTCGACTTCTATGTTTTCGACGTTTCACCCAGAATACCCGGCTGCCCGTGCGTGGAGTCGACTTCACCCTACATGAAGTACAAATATATGAGGGAAGTAGGTCCGGGAAGAAGGGTTGCGATGGAGATAAAAGAGGCGAAGAAAAAAAAGAGACTGCGAGAAATTGTTACGTGAGGGATGTAAATGATTCCACAGGATGAAATTCTTGACCTGCTCGGTAAATACGACCGCAAGAAAATTACAGTGGCAACGCTGGGCAGCCACTCTGCGCTGCAGATTTTGAAAGGTGCAAGGGAAGAGGGATTCAAGACGCTCGTAATATGCAGGGAGGGCAGGGAGATAGTCTACGAGAGGTTCAGGGCTGCGGATGAAATTATAATTTTAAAGGACTACAAGGAAGTTCTTAAAAGCGAAATGCTCAAAAAGCTTCAGGAGAAAAACTGCGTTTTTGTTCCTCACGGGTCGCTAATCGCTTATGTCGGAGCTGAGAGCATTGAAAATAAACTCAGGCTACCCTTGATTGGAAACAGGGGAATCTTCAGATACGAGGCTGACAGGAGCGCCGAAAGGCGCTGGTTAGAGGAAGCGAATATAAAGATGCCGAAGGAAACGAAAAATCCAAGGGAGATAAGCGCTCTCTCTATAGTAAAATTTCCGGGAGCAAAGGGAGGTAGAGGCTACTTCCTCGTGAGCAGCCACAGGGAGTTCATAAGAAAATCCAAGAAAATGCTTGAGAAAAAAAGGATAACCGAAGAAGACCTGAAAAAAGCAACAATTCAGGAGTACATTCCAGGAGTTAATGTCTACATCTCTTATTTTTACTCGCCGCTTAAAAACGAGGTTGAGCTCTTTGGAATGGACAGGCGCTACGAAGCAAACATAGATGGTATGGCGAGAATCCCCGCAGCAGACCAGATAAATTCGTACATAGAGCCGAGCTATGTCGTTGTGGGGAATGCGCCAATCGTGGCGAGGGAATCCCTGCTCGGAGAGGTTTTCAGAATGGGCGATAGAATAGTCGAGGTTTCTAAAAAAATCGCTCCGCCAGGAATGCTCGGCGCATTTTGCCTGGAAACAATGGTTACTCACAAGCTTGAGTTCATAGCTTTTGAAATCTCTACCCGAATAGTTGCTGGAACGAATCCATTCACCGCAGGCTCTCCCTACAGCTATTTGTTATACGGCAACAACATGAGCATGGGGCGCAGAATAGCGGTTGAGCTGAAGAATGCGCTTAGAGAGGGAAAGGAAAAACTGCTGATAACGTGATGAAAATCGTTCCCTACAAAAATCCCAACAAACGTTAAAGTGGGACATATTTTTATGTGGGACTATGACAGAAGTGGAAATTATCGGCGAAATTGATGCGAAGGGGAGAATGACGTTGACAAAAGAGCTAAGGGAGAGGTACGGGCTCAAGCCAAAGGATAGAGTTAGATTAAAACTCATCGAAGCCATGCCGAGGAAGTCCTTCTTAAAAGAATGTGTCGGTGTGCTCGAAGGAGAAGGCGACGCAGTTAAGCTGCTGCACAAGAAATCACCATTCAGGTTTTAAGGAGAAGCTATGAGATACCTCGACGCAAGCGTTCCGCTCTGCGTAATGACAAAAGAGCCGAAGAAATACTATGGAAGATGCGTCGAAATCATGAACAAAATCGAGCAGGGCAAAGAGAGCGCAGTTGCCAGCGTTTTTACCATCGCCGAAATAGGATATATTCTGGAACGCAGAGAGGGATTAGCTGGAGAAAAGCTAAACGAAATGCTCCTCTCGCTGCTTGACTGCCTCGGTCTAAAGTTGCTTGACGTAGAAGCGATTGTTTGCAGAGAGGCTCTTGAATTAAGAAGCGAATACGGGATAGACTTCGTGGACGCTTACAACGTGCTCACCATGCGCAGGAACGGCATTAAAGAAATTTACTCACTGGACGAGCATTACGATGCGTTCACCGATATAAAGCGGAGGATATAAAGTATGAAAATAACTCCACTTGCCAGCGACTCTCTGGGAACGAGAAGCATGGCAACTTGCGTGGAGACTGGCGACGTTAAAATTTTAATTGACCCGGGCGTGTCTCTTGCGCCATCTCGCTATGGTTTGCCTCCTCATCCAATAGAATTTCAGAGAATGAATAAGCACTGGGGCGGCATTAAAAAATTTGCAAAGAAAGCGGAAGTTTTAATCGTTTCTCACTACCACTACGACCATCACGACCCTACTGAACCAGAGCTGTATAAAGACAAAGTTGCTCTTTTGAAACACCCGACCGAGAAAATAAACCGCAGCCAGGAAGAGAGAGCGAAGTTTTTTCTGGAGCAGCTGGAGGGGATACCAGAAAGAATCGAGTACTGCGACGGTAGGGAATTCTCATTTGGTGGCACAAAAATAAAATTCTCGCAGCCGGTATTTCACGGAACGAATAACAAATTAGGCTACGTGGTCGAAATCTCTATCTCAGACGAAAACTTCAAATTTGTATTCACTTCTGACGTTGAAGGACCGAGCGTGAGAGACCAGGTATCTTTTATACTTGAAGAGAAACCGAATATAATTTACGCAGACGGTCCGTTATCCTACATGCTCGGGTATCGCTACTCTCAGGCGAGTCTAAACGCTTCTGTAAATAATATTATCGAGATTTTCAGAGAAACGCCGGTAGAGAAGTTTGTAATAGACCATCACTTTCTCAGAGATATAAAATGGAAGGAGAGAATAAAGCCTGCCTTCGATGCCGCTGAGAACGTGCAAATATTAACTGCTGCAGAGTTTTCTGGTCAGAGAAACGATTTGCTGGAGGCTAGGAGAAAAGAAGTATATGAGAAATATGCCGAAGCTAGGATACCGAAAAATAAATTGCAGAGAGTGAAAAAATGACGACTTGCTTTTACTGCGGAGACCAGGAGATAATGCCATTTACATGCAAATTCTGCGGGGAGCGATTCTGCAGAGAGCACCGCCTGCCAGAAAATCATGAGTGCATAGGCTTGCAGAAGTTTAAAGAAGAGCGAGGTAAAGAGCCAGAAAAATGGATATACGAGCCGTTCCAGGAGAAGTATAAAAGAGAAGCAGGGCGCAGGATGCCGAAGTCGATAGCCGAGAAGATTTTATATGCTTTGAAAAATCTCAACACCAAAACGATTCTGTATATAATACTCTTGATTATTCTGATTGTTTTAGTTTGGGAAGCGATTAGATAGCGGTGCAAATCTTATTAGCCATTGCTCTCCTCCAGCTCTTCCTTCACTTTTAGTATTTTAGTCCTCAAATCGAAAATGTCCTCCCTAACAACCTTCCAAGTTCTCTCTAAGTTTACCCCAGAGTACTCGTGGATAAGAATATCTCTCATTCCTGCAATCTTCCTCCAAGGTATTTCTGGGTATTTATCTCTAAACTCTTGAGGAATATTCTTTACAGCTTCGCCTATAATTTCTAACCGTCTTAAAACAGCATCCTGAACCTGAGTATTCTCATAAAAATCATCCTCTGTGATTTCTCTTGTGTATTCTTCTATCTTCGTAATGCTTTCTAAAATATCCTCTATATAGACCCTCATATCCCTTTTCATAGGACTATCACCTGTTCGTTCAGAATCCTCTCTCTAAGAAGAGGTTTGATTGTATTGTATTCCACTAGATCAATTTTCCTCCCCAAAGCTTCTTCGATTTCCAGTTTAATTCCTACAAAATCAAGTAAACTGATATCCTTCTCAATCTCCACCAATATATCAATATCGCTATCCTCTCTCATCTCCCCTCGAACACATGAACCAAATAACCCTACTCTTTTAACTCCATAACGCTGCAAAATTGGGAGAACTTTTTGCTTTATCTCCTCAATATGTGTTTTCATATTACCACCTTATCCGCCATTTCATATAACTTCATTATATACGCATTGCAGATATACTCCCTTGGATGAATCTTCCATCTCCCTAAGGATATTAATTCTCTGTGCTATTAAATTCCTTCTTCAATTTTCCGAAAGTTTCCACTCTTTCCGCAAGCGAATTGTAGGTAAACAAAGATTCCTCCGCAACGCATCTTGCAGTGATTTTTGTCTCGCCCGGCAGGTTAAACTTGTTTACAACGCCCCTGAGCATGCCCTCAACAACTGTTTCAACTGACTTGTACCGGCGGTGCGCCTTTGTAATGACCTGCTTTTCTTCCTTCTCTGTCAAAAATCCATACGCCTTTGCGCTCATGGATTCTTCCAGTATCGCAACGAGGTCTTCAATTTTTATGAAATATCCTTCTGGAACTTCTATAATCAGCGTCGCATTTGCCCTCTGAGTCGGGCATACTTCGCTGCCGTTGGAAGGATGGATGATTACTCCCTTTATTTCAACTCCAACCTCTTTCTCCATCTCGGGTTTAGCGCCCTTGTGTGCACTTGCGTTAGCAAGCAATTTAACGAACTCCTGCATTTTTTGCCCTGCCGGAGTCTTCCGCATCATCATCAACTTGCTTTCCATGCCAACCTCGCATCTAGTTGCATATTCGTGCCTCTTCGTTATCTCTCTAACAATATCCTCGCACAAGCCCTCGAGCTCGTAAACAGGCTTTTTTGTTATGTCTTCCAAAATTTCGTTAATCGCCTCTAGATTTCTGGACATGTGGGTGCCTTTTTGCGAGGACGGCAGGTCGACGAAGCAGTTTAAATTCACCAGTAAAATAATTGGTCTCTTTCCCTTCCTTGGTATTCTTATAAGTTTTCGTACGTTGGTTACCCCGACCCTCGTCAGGGGCAGCTTTATCTCGGGCAGCCTCGTCTGAACATCTGGAATCATTTCGAACACTCCTTTTGTCAGCCTCCTTCGAACTTCGACATTTGTGTTCCACACAAGCTTGTCCAAAGGACAATTGTCTCGTTCTCAGTCGCCCGACACTTGCGTTAGCAAGTCGCTATGCCTTTGCGCCCAGCTAACGCTGGTGACAAGCGTCGTTCTCGACCGAGAAAGCTTGAGCTTCGCTCAATTTCGAGCACTCCTTCGGAATCATTCTGATTTCCCTTTTCTAATCTTAATCACATCGCCTATCGTAAGTTCTCCAGCAGATATTCGAGTACCAGTGATTTTTTCTTCTTCAAGTTCTTCAATAAGCTTAACCTCTAGAACTTTTTCGAGTTTTTTCGCCAGCTCCATAGTCGGAACCATTTTCTTTGTTTCCAGCCTTGCAATCACAGACGTCTTCTCATTTATCAGCTTGCCCAGCTCCTCCTGGGTTAATCCTCTCCTCTGCCTTGCATTTCTTATTACTTCGCCATAACTCTCAACGTATTCTATTATTTTTTCTTCACGAGCACGAGGGTACTTAAAGGTCGCCTGCTTTTTTTGCTCCCGCTGCTTTATTCGAACACCAAATTTTGAGCAGGTGCCGCAGGTGCGCATTTCCGAGCCTTCAATCTTTACATAAAACGGCTTTTCTATCGTTCTGCCGCAAACTTCGCATTCCATAATTACGCTCTGGTAATATAAGGGATAAGATATATATAAGCATGAGTTAAGGAAAAATATATTAATTTGGCGATAGATTATTAGTAGGTACTAAAATGGCAGAAGAAGCAAAAACTAAAGAGGACGGAATGTCCAAGTATCTGCTGAACAGAGTCAGAGAACTGGAGAGGGAGTATGTCCAGCTGTCAAACGAAAGCAATAGATTGAAAAATGGTTATTCTCAGAGACTAAAATGGCTTGAAGATAAGAAGCGAATTCTGGAGAATGAGAAAATTCAGCTGGACAGAGAGGTCAGGCGGCTGAGAAGCGAGCTGGAAAGGCTGAGAACTATACCCCTCATAATAGGTACTGTCGTTGATGTTTTGCAGAACGGAAAAGTTGTGGTCAGGAGCTCTACCGGACCTCACTTCATTGTTAATGTTTCTCAGTTCATAGATAGGAATAGCTTAGTTTCGGGCGCCAGGGTTGCAATGAACCAGCAGTCCTTTGCGATTGTTGAAGTGCTGCCATTTGAAAAAGACCCGGCGATTCTTGCCATGGAGATAGAGGAAAAGCCGAAGGTGAGCTATAAAGATGTTGGTGGCTTGGCAGAGCAGATAGTGGAGATTAAGGAGACTGTAGAGCTACCTCTGCTGCATCCTGAGCTATTTGAAAAAGTAGGCATAGACCCGCCGAAGGGAGTACTGCTGTACGGACCTCCCGGTACTGGAAAAACCCTGCTTGCAAAGGCAGTCGCCCATGAGACGAACTCTGTTTTTATAAAACTCATAGGTTCGGAGCTGGTGAGAAAGTACATCGGAGAAGGAGCAAGGCTGGTAAGAGAGCTTTTCAAACTTGCAGGAGAAAAGGCTCCGAGTATTGTTTTCATAGACGAAGTCGATGCCATAGGAGCTAAAAGGCTGGAGTCTGCTACCAGCGGAGATAGAGAAGTACAGCGCACACTAATGCAGCTGCTCGCTGAGATGGACGGCTTCAATCCACGCGGCGACGTGAGGATAATTGCTGCGACGAATAGACCGGATATAATCGACCCTGCAATGCTCCGCCCGGGAAGGTTCGACAGGCTCATCGAAATTCCCCTGTCAAATCAGGAGGGAAGGACAGAGATATTCAGGATTCACACCGGCAGAATGAACTTAAGCGAAGATATAGCACTCGAAAGTCTGGCAGCGCTCACAGAGGGTGCAACGGGTGCGGATATTAAAGCAATTTGCACAGAAGCAGGAATGTTCACAATAAGGGAAGGCAGGGAT
>JBDRDL010000080.1:0-8397 GCA_043820925.1 Methanobacteriota archaeon
TGTGTTGTCCTGAATTAATGTCCGTGCTGGAATTTAAATTCATGCTTTATTCTTCCTCATCTTATCCATAAAAGCCTCGTAAGGTGTTCTAAGCTTGCCGTTCTCAAGGCTCATGTGTGGTCTCTTGAAGTTGTAATACTCTATCGCTGCATCCCAGCTTCCAAAGTGCTTTTTCAACTGCACAAGAGTTTGAAACAACCTCTCCACCTTTCCATTCGATTGAGGATGCTTCACTCTCGCTTTTATGTGCTTGATGCTTCTCTCCATCAAAAACTTTTGAAACTCGTTAGGCCCTGGATTAGCACAAGTTTCTCTCGGAAGAGAAGTGAACTGAATGCCATGATCAGTTATCAGCTGCTTTGGTAAGCCGTAGTTTTCTATCGCCACTTCCAGCGTTATTTTGGCATTTGCTGCGGTTGCATTTGAGAAAGCTCCAAAGCTGGTAAGCAATCTCGAAGCATCGTCTTCGAAGAGTATGAGATGTTCGCCCTTCTCTTCGAACCAGTCGCAGTGCCATAAAGAGTTGCTGTATTTTCTTTCATAGCGAACCCACTTTCTGCGCTTCTGCTTCTTTGGTTCGGGCTTTGCTAAACCATGCGCTCTAAGCACGCGATGGATGCGGTTGTGAGGAATGTGCTTTCCCCGGCTGCGCAAAATCTTCTCCAAGCTAACAGCTCCTGCAGGATGCTCCTTTCTTAGTGCCATAATCAGCTCGACCTCCTCCTGAGGTATGTGTATTGGCTTCCTGCCGCAGGGCAGCAGTACTGGCTTCTTTACGTGCCTGTACTTCTCGTAGACTCGCCTCGCGTGTCTCGGGGTTATGTGCTGGAGCTTTGCTATTTTGCATACGGAAAGCTCCTTCTTTTCCATCTCTCGAATTATCCATCTTATCTTCCTCTGATTGAGCTTTCTCATGAGCTCTGCTTGTTTTGCAGAGCTTAGTTTATTTCTGAGACGGACATTATTTCGGGATAGTACATGTATTATTAATAATAGAAAGTTTTATATGTTATGAATTATAACAAACTAAGGAGAGGTGGTGAAATGGATATTACGAGGAGAGATTTTTTAAAAGCTACAGCTGCCATAGGGGCAACCGCAGCAGTAGGCAGTTACATAGGTTCAAGGAAGTTCAATCCAGTTGAACTATTTGCACCAGTAGAGGCTGCTGCTGCACCAGAGATAAAGAAGGTGAAGAGTATCTGCTCTTTCTGCTCAGTCGGCTGTGGATACGTAGGCGTTGTGGAGGATGGCGTGTTCACCAAGATGGAGCCCTGGAAAGACCATCCAATAAACCTTGGTGGTATGTGTGCCAAAGGGGCTTCCATAGCAAACGTTACTACCAGTCCGAGAAGACTGAAGTATCCGATGGAAAAAGTAGGAGGAAAATGGCGGAGGATTAGCTGGGATGAAGCCCTTAACAAGGTCGCAACCAAACTAAGTGAGGTCAGGAATACATACGGACCCGACTCGATGTTTTTCTGTGGATTAGTTCATGGGTCTAACGAAGAAGCATATATGTTCAGAAAGTTTGCGATGCTATTCGGCACGAACAACATAGACCACCAAGCAAGATTATGTCATTCTACTACAGTTACAGGACTGATACCCACTTTCGGGCATGGTGCAATGACTACCACCACTATTGCATTGCAACATGCGAAGTGCCACTTCTTCTTCGGCTCGAATGCGGCGGAAGCACATCCAGTGCTCATGCAGAAAGTCCTCGAGGCAAGAGATAGGGGAGCAAAGATCATCGTAGCTGACCCACGATTTACGAGAACAGCAGCACTGGCGGACAAATACGTCAGGTTCAGACCGGGCTCGGATATCGCATTTTTATACGGGCTCATCAATGTGATCTTAGAGAACGGCTGGGAAGACAAAGAATACATCGAAAACAGGACATACGGATTCAAATACGTAAAAGAAGTCGTGAAGGACTACACGCCAGAGGTCGTGGAAAGGATTACCTGGGTTCTGGCGGATGATATAAGAAAAGCTGCGGAGATGATTGCCAAAAACAAGCCGAGCAACATAATATGGTCTATGGGTGCTACTCAGCATAGTGTGGGTACTCAGATTATTCGAGCTATGGCAATCCTGCAATGCATCCTCGGCAACCAAGGAGAATGGGGTGGTGGATGTATTGCCGTAAGAGGACATTGCAATGTCCAAGGCGTAACTGATATGTGTGTTTTAGCTCACTACCTGCCAGGGTATTACGGCGTAACAAGTGAAGGGCCTTGGAAGTGGTATGCACAGTGCTTCAGCGATACACCAAGCACCAGCGGAAAGATAACTTTTGAGGAGCTAAAAGCGAGATTTGCTACCCACAAAGGCGAGAGCATGATGACGAAGATAGGGTTCACCGTAGCAAGATGGTATGAAGGGGTTCTAAAACCAGAAGCGGAAATTGACCAGCCACACAATATTAAGGCAGTTGTGCTATGGGGTGAAGCTACGAGCTCCGTTACAGAGATGAGGAAGGAGAAAGAAGCGATGGAAAAGGTCGATTTGGTTGTGATCGTTGACCCATTCCCGACAAGCGCTTCTGCCATGCCAGATAGATCAGATGGAATCATCTTACTCCCAGCAGCAACCCGACAGGAGAATACAGGCAGCGTAACGACCACAGGAAGGGAATGGCAGTGGAGAGACGTGGTAATACCGCCACTCTACGAGAGCAAGAGTGACATGTGGATACTCCAGCAGCTAGCCAGTAGGTTGGGATTCGGTGACCACTTTGACTACAAGAGTATAGATGACGTAACCAGAGAGATTAACCTTGCTTGTAGGCCAATAGGTCTTCAAGGACAGACGCCTGAGAGGCTGAAAAGACAGAAGGAGAACGCACACACTTTCGATCCATGGGATGGAAGAGCAAAAGGAGGACCATGCGACGGAGAATACTGGGGTCTACCATGGCCTTGCTGGACGACCGACCACCCAGGAACGCCGATTCTGTACAACGACAAAGCACCTGTAATGGAAGGCGGGCACGACTTCAGAGCAATGTGGAAGTATCCGGCAGATGAACCCAATGCGGGCAAGAAGATTGTAAGGGGCAATCTGCCTCCAGCTGGCACAGGTGGCACCATACACTGGACATATGCCTATACGACAGACCCAACAGGAGAGGTTGTAAGGACTGCTCTTGCAGAAGGTAATCCACCAACCGGCAGAGGAAAAGCAAGGCTCAGGGTGTATGAATGGGTGGATAGGGTGCCAAAGCACCGGGAGCCCATAGAAAGTCCAGAACCTGATCTTGTAGCGAAGTATCCAACGTATGAAGACAAAAAGCTTTACAGGATTATGACAGAGTTCAAGACCGAGCAGCAGAGGTCAATCGCAGAGAAGCGTCACGAGAAGTATCCGATCGTCTTGACGTCAGGGAGACAAGTTGAACATCATGGCGGCGGCGCACAAACCAGAAGCTCAGAATACCTCGTGGAAATTCAACCATCAGTCTATGTGGAAATCAACCCCAAGCTGGCTAACGATAAAGGCATAAGAGATGGAGACATGGTCTGGGTCGAGTCGGCGAGAGGAAAGATAAAAGTCAAGGCAAAGGTTACTGGGAGGGTAAATGAAAAGACAGCCTTCATACCCTACCACTGGGCTGGAATCTTCCAAGGAGAATCCTATGCAAATAGGTATCCTGAAGGCACCCTAGAGCTTGCCCTAGGAGATTCAGTGAACATCATAGCCTCGCCGGGCTACGATGAGCAAACACAGATGCAGGAGACCAAGGTTGCGTTGTGCAATATCTATAAGGCTTAAGGAGGTATAAAAGATGGTTACGTACAAATTTTTAGTCGATTATGAAAGATGCATTCGATGCGCAGGTTGTGAAGTAGCATGCAAAATGCAAAACAATGTTCCAGTAGGAATTCGGAGAATCAGAGTAGTAACAGCAAACGAGGGTAAAGAAGGGGAGATGAATGTACCAATGCCGTGCTTCCACTGCACCGATGCCCCCTGTATTAAAGCATGTCCTCCAAAGGCATTATACAACAGAGCCGATGGTATCGTATTGGTAGACAAAGACAAGTGCATCGGCTGCGGATATTGCCTGTATGCATGTCCCTTCGGTGCTCCCCAGTTCCCGGAGTCTGGGATATTCGGAAGCAAGGGTAAGATGGACAAGTGCACATTCTGCGTTGAACCCTATGAGCAAAAGGATGCAGCAAGAAAATTGATAGAGAGGGAACCAGAGCCAAAGTGCGCAGCTTTTTGTGCTACTAAGGGGCTCCTTGCTGGAGATGCTCAGGAAATTTCAGCTGAATACAGAGAAAGGAAGGCTGGAAAGATTTCCCCCCTGATTTAATGTGCTAAACCTAAGAGGATAAAAAATGAGTCGAAAAACAGCCGCAATATCCCTTGTAGTAATGGCAGTAGTTTCCCTTGCCTTATTTGGAACCCTATATGGTACTAAGCCGGATGGGAAATTTACTGCCGTGTTAGGGGTAGATAGATTGCCTGTACAGGCAGAGTTCCTTCAGGGAGTTAGAGTCATTTCCACCGTTAACAACATAGTGTGGATAATCGTTGCCCTGTATGCTCTAGCTTCGATTGGGCTGACTTCGCTGGATTACCTTAAGTTCAGAAGATTAAAGAGAGAGGAGGAAGTACATGAGTCCTGAAATGGTTGAGCGCTTATCCGCCACTCAGAGGCTTGCCCACTTCGTCATAGCAGGCAGCATAATGATATTATTCCTAACAGGGCTCCCTATCACCTTTGGGGAGCAGATGCGCTGGTTTATGAATATGCTTGGAGGTCCTGGCATAACCATGCTCCTCCATAGGATAGCTGCCTTCGCCCTCATACTGATGTCAATATATTATGGAACCTACTACGTTTTGAGCGTAATTACTAAGAAAAGTAGCGTGAGAGCAATATTCTTTTGGCCTAGGGATATTAGGGATTTCTTCACAGACTTGGCATTCAGCATTAGGATGACCGATAAAGAACCGAGATATAGTAAGTACAATTGGATTATGAAAGCGAGCCTCGGTTGGGCGGTCTTCGAGATATCTGTCTTCATTGTAACAGGATTAATCCTCTGGTTCCCGTGGTATTTCTTGGAAATCTGGCCGAGAAGTTATATGGGAGCAGTAGCCATCATTCATAGCGGATTTGCAATAATGGCATTGCTGCACTTCACTGCCCATTCTTTTGGTAACCACTTCTATCCAGGAAAGTTCCCGCTGAACCGTGTTATATTCGCAGGCAAAATAAGCGAGGAAGAGGCAAAAAGAGAATTTCCAGTTTGGTATGAGGAGGTAAAAAGAGGTGAATAGATAAAATGGCAGCGAAAGGTTTAGAAGGATTCGGCACTATAATAGTGGGTATCGTAATACTCACTGTAGCATTATTTGGTGCACGAGTAATAACTAAGGGAATCTTAATTTCAGCCGGTCTAACTATAGCTTTTCTATTTGTAATTGCAAACCTGATTGCAATTATCTACGGCATAACAACTTCCAGAAGGGAAGTCGAGGGCTAAAATTCCTTTTTTAATTATGAGGCTAGGCGCTTTTCTGTGCACATGTGACAAAACCTCGAGCATCAACTTTAAAGATGTAAAAAAAAGCATCAAAGTAGAAATTTTTGAGATTCGCGATAGGCTTTGTCAAGATGAGGGGCTTTCCTATATCTTAGACGGTATACGTAGGAAAGGATTGAACACCGCCTTGGTCGGATGCGCCCTAAAGAAAGATTTTTTCAAGACTTACTTAAGTAAGTGGGGCATCAAAGAGGATAGCCAGTTCTTCTTAGACCTCAGAGAACACTGCGGCTGGGTCCATGATAAGAGGGAGGCAACCCAAAAGGCAAAATCAATGGTCAGGGCTATGGTTGGTCGGATAAAAGATGTTCCAGCTTCAAGGATTCTTACCAAATCTACTGGGGAGAACATCTTGGTTGTTGGCTCAAGCAAAAGGGCGGTAGATATTGCAAAGACTCTGTCAAAGTTTGGAGATGTACGACTTTTGTCAGAAGACTCTGTCAGGGACGTAAAGGGCAGTATAGGGGATTTCTCAGTAGAATATTCACCCGACCCAATAGATCAGGAGAAGTGTATCTTGTGTGGGCGCTGTGTTAAAGCCTGTCCCGAAGGCGTTATTCGATTCAATTCGAGATATTCTATTGGAGAATGCAGTAAATGCGGGGATTGCGTCGAGATATGCCCCACTAATGCGATCGACCTTTACAGGAAAACAGCTAAAATAGACGTAGGACATATAGTGGTAGATTCTGAATGGACGCACACTAAGAAGATTCCGCAAGGAAGCTGGCGCTTGCGTGAGCAAGACCGAATTGTCTTGCGCCTACCTTCGGTAATGCCATCTTCCTCACGGAAGAGGGGGATTTATGTCTTAGATAATTTTTCAATAATAAATGCCATTTCAGATTTGCATGAGGTAAAAGTTCAAAAGTACATAGAGCCAGATTTGGAAAATTGTGCCAGCGGAAAGAGTGGAATCGAGGGATGTAAGCTATGTGAAGAAATTTGCCCTCATGACGCAATAGCCAGGGAAGGTAATAAAGTTGTATTTGATGAATTTTCCTGCACAGGATGCGGGCTCTGTGCTGCTATCTGCCCTACTTCCCTGCCAAAATTGCGAGAACTACCAAACGAGACCTTCTTCTCTCAAACACAGCTGCTGTTGGACAATAACCTGAAACCAAAGGTATTGATGTTCGTTTGTGCACATGCTGTTGCGACATTAGACGCTGCAGGAAGGAAGCACCTGCATTACCCTGCGGTTATACCCTTCTTCTTGCCTAACCTTGGTGCAGTTTCTGAAGCTCATCTCCTGCGAGCTTTTGACCTCGGTGCAGATGGAATAATTATGTTAGGATGTGGAGAATGTATTGATGCTGTTCAAAGGTCTCAGTCTGTCGAATTTACTAATCTTGCTCTACAGGCATTTAATCTGGGAAATAGGATAAGGGTAATAAAGGCGCTAGAAGACCCAGAGTCTTTTGTTGAAACCTTGTCTGAATTTGTGCGGGGACTCAGCCCAATTAAAAAAGAGGCACCATCTTCCTTAAAGAAAGCAGATAAGCGAGGCGCAATATTAACAATTCTCTCCAGGTTTTCTCAGAGATTTGGAACACCTGACTTGATTAAAAAGGAGACAACTTTCCCCTTTGTCAAGCTCTTTATAAATTCTAACTGCACCCTGTGCGAAGCCTGTAGTAATATGTGTCCTACAAATGCCATCAAAAAAGAAGAAAACAAGCTTAAATTTGTTTATCCTTATTGCATTGCCTGCACCCTTTGCGAAAAGTCTTGTCCTGAGAGAGCTATTGAAGTGAAGAGGGTACTGGACTTCAAAGAACTCCTGAATTTCGAGGAGGAGACCCTGCTCGAGTCCGAGCTACTGAAATGTAAAGGGTGCGGAAAGGGTTTTATATCTAAAAGGGCCCAACAAATTATCCTAAGTGCTATAATAGGGAACGATAGTGTTCAAGCCGAATTCCTCAATTACTGCGAGGAGTGCAAGCCTGCACAGGCCATGAAAGCGATGATGGGAAAGGAGGAAAAATGATGGAGGTAAGGGCTAATGTATACGCATTTTTGGCTAGGATGTATTTAGAGGAGCCTCCTTTGGAGCTTGCTGAGGACATCATAAATGGGAGATTTTTTCCTGCTTTTGAGCCCCTGATTATGAACGAAGAGATGGAAGAAGGGCTGCGAATCTTAAAGCAATTTGCAAAAGGATATAAAAAGGTCGATAAGCTCCACGAGGATTTGCAGAGCGAATATATTAGACTTTTCATAGGGCCTGTAGACCCTCCTGCCCTTCCTTATGAATCTAAGTACAGTAAGGAACAATTAGGAGAAACTGTGTTGAGGGCAAAAAGAGCTTACGCAAAGGCGGGTATAGGCAAATCTAAATCTTGCTCGGAGCCGGAAGACCACGTTGCCTTGGAGCTAGACTTTATGCGTTATTTATGCGATAAAGAATCAAATAAATTTTTATCGATGCAGAGAGAGTTTTTACACAACTGCCTCCTAAATTGGGTACCGAAGTTTTGCGAGAATATTATAAGAAGTAATTCAAGCTTCTACAAAGGAATAGCTAAGATGACCAAGGGGTTTTTGTTATTTGAAGATTCCGATAGGAAGCTGGCATATCCGCCATCTTCCTTGCGAAAGAGCATAGCTAAGCCTTGAAGTACGGCTCCCTCTTTTTCATAGCTTCTTTCAGAAGCGCTTCCAATTCTCTGCCGCTGGCTCCTCTCCGCATCGGGGTGAGAAAATCCACTAAATTGTCGCTCCTCATTAAGCACGGTTTGAATTTTCCGTCTGCGGTTATCCTGATTCTGGTGCAGCTTGCGCAGAATTCTGTGTTGTGCACCGGCTTTATAACTTCCACCTGTGC
>JBDRDL010000081.1:0-8462 GCA_043820925.1 Methanobacteriota archaeon
CTAACTCGTTCATATATGCACTTCACATATCATTCCGTTTTGGGGGTATATACGAACTTCGTCTACCCTCCCCTTTCAGCATTATATCCGAAACTGCAGTCGCCGCTTTTTCTTTCCAAAAGCTTTTTAATGTCTTTTAAAATTGGAACTGTTTCGTATTGCATATATTTAATCTCCCTGAGTATCTTCACGCTTTCGTCTATAATGACAACACAGGCTTCGTTGTTCTAATTTGGTAGATATCCAAATCTGTAAATCGCAGGATTTTTATATCTCGGACAATCCTGTGTACTCATGGGCAAATACAGAGTTCGACAGGGATTATAGTAAATTGGACAAATCCGAACAAAAGCGCGTCGACAAGATTCTTTCTTTAGGGAAAAGAAGTTCGACGGCAAGCGTTTATATTATCTTGTTTACAGCAACGTTTTTGTTGTGCTGGCTCTTGCGATAAGCGATAAGAAAGCACAGCAAGCGACGATAAATCAGATACTTTTGAACCTAACGGAATACCAGCAGCATGTTTTCGAAACATTAAAAAAGAGAGGAATTATTTAGGCTTCCACTCGCTGATTCTCCCCTGCTTTATGTCTTCGAGGCTTCTCTTTATCTTCTCTACAAGCTCCCAATCTATCTCTGCCTTCTTTTTAAGCTCTTCGTATTCTTCTTTTGGTATAGTCACTGTTTCCATGTTATATCTTGGAAGCCGTAACGTTTAAAAGTTTTGCTGTGGTTTCGCCCGCCGCCTCTAAAAATCGGTCATAATTCTGAACTGGTCAACTTCTTCTATGCCCATTCTCGCGAGGAACGCCCTCGCAGCGCCTGCCACATCCTTGGCGGCGGTAATAGCTCTTCCAACCACCAGGATATCTGCACCGGATTTTAAGGCATCTTTCACGTTGTTCACTCTAATTCCTCCGGCGACGGCGATTAACACCTTGTTGCTGCACACTTTTCTGATTTCCGGGATATTCCCCCATTGAAATTTTTCGGTCTGCTCTACGTCTATCGCTCTGTGAAGCTCCACGATGTCCGGTTTCACTTTCAGTTTTTTAAGCACCTCCACCGGGTCGGGCACGTTGAGAGTGTCCATGAGGGATAGAGCTCCAACTTTCTGGCATTCCTCTATGAACTTCTCCATCGTTTTCAACGGCGCAAGCCCTGAAAATCCTATCACGTCAGCTGTTGCATCACCTGCCATCCTGGCCTCGAGATTGCCCGTATCGAGGGTCTTCAGATCTGCGAGAACAACGGTTTCAGGTCTCATCTGGTGTATCTTCTGCACTACTTCCACGCCGTATCTCTTTATCAGCGGAGTGCCTGCTTCGATTATTATCGCATCGCTCCTCGGTAGCGCCCTGATAATGCCCTCAACTCTTCGCCAGTCAGGTATGTCGAAAGCGACCTCCAGATACGGTGGCTTCTTCAAATTATTTATTCTGAATCCTATCATAGCATGTATAGATTTGTCTTTCTCCTCTAAAACCTTTTCTATGCTCGGGAATCCCTCTATAGCGCGCCTTAATGCGAGCTTCGTGGCCCCGTAGTTATATCTATATAATCTCTGGTAGTCCTTCCCGCGTGGGTGAATGAACACTGAGACTATGATCACCATATCCTCAACTGTTTCCTTAGGTATAATCCCCTCCTCCACCGCGTCGGCAACAGCCTTCGCCACAGCGCTCTGTGCAGGTCCAAATAATCTCTCAGCATCCTCCAGGTTTCTTATGGTTACCTTGGGTACTATAAGGGTCGCAGGCTTGACTGGAAGATTAGGTCTTACCACTGCCAAAATAGGCGTGTGCCCAGCCTTGGGCTGCGCCATGGAATTGGCAAAAGCCTGACCCAATGCACCTTTCTTACTGCCCATTATTAAATCAATGTGGGCGATTTCCGGCTCCTCTCCAACGAGCGCTTCCCCCACTAGGAATCCGCTGTCAGTCATAGTGTTCTACCTTGTACTCGTAATCCCTATTCATTGCAAATTCAACGAGCTCGCTCTTTTCATGCCATATCCTTATGTGGATAAATCCTGCCCTATCATCCAAGCCCATTATCTCCCTCACAAAGGTAGGGAAATCAGGCGGGATGGTCTTGTTATTCATGATGAGATATTCCAGATAATCTTTGAGGAAGAGTATCCTGCCCTCCCTGCCTTTCTCCTTCAGTTTTAGCTTCAGTTTTTTATGGAACACACTCTCTTCAAACTCTTCTTCCACTTGACTCATAAGCAATAAGTCCTCCTGATAAACTAGGATGTGACATAACCATATAAATGTTTTTCAGGTGCGCACGGTTGTGGAAAAACTTATTTATAGCATTAGACATATCTCCGAGCAGGAGGAAGTGCATGGTAATTAAAGTCGAGGTATTCAAAACAGAGATGTGCCCGCACTGCCCGAGAGCTATCGCTCTTGTAAAAGAGGTAACAAAAGACCTCGAAAACGTGGAGGTAGAAATCATAGATGCGATGCAAAATCCCAAGAGGGCGTTAGAGTATGGAATAATGGCAGTGCCCGCGATTGTTATAAACGGCACTAAAAAATTCATTGGAACACCAAGTAGAGGGGAATTCGTCCAGGCGCTTACAAGCATGAAGTGAGGAGGATGGAAGAGAAAGATTTAATAATCGTTGGCGGTGGACCAGCAGGATTGAGTGCCGGAATATATGCCGTGAGGAACAGGCTCAAGACCCTCGTCCTGGAGCAGGCTTTGCCAGGGGGTCTAATTGCAGAAGCGAGCTTGGTTGAGAACTATCCTGGTTTTTTGGAAATAAAAGGTATGGAGCTTGCGGAGAGTTTTAGAAAGCATGCTGAAAAGATAGGAGCTGAAATCAAGCAGTTCGAGGAGGTGCTGCGGATAGAGAAAAACGATATTTTTAAAGTGAAGACAAATAACAGCGAATATCTTGCAAAGACAGTTATAATCGCTACAGGGGAGCGGCATGCGGAGCTGAATGTGCCCGGCGAGGCTGGGCTGAAGGGGAAAGGCGTCAGCTACTGCGCAACCTGCGATGCTCCCCTTTTCAAAAATAAAAGAGCTGTTGTGGCAGGGAATGGAAGGGCGGCTGTTATGAGTGCGCTGCTCCTTGCAGATATAGCAAGCGAAGTTAAACTAATAGCAAAGGAAAAGAAAATCATTTCTGAAGAAGTGCTGAAAGAAAGACTGAAAAACAGCAAGGTAGAAGTCCTGCTTAACACAGAGGTTAAAGAAATTGTGGGAGATAGCGTAGTAAGGGGTATAAAAGTATATGACAGGGAGAGGAAGCGGGAATATAAAATAGATACAGACGGAGTTTTCGTTTATGCATTTGCTTGGAAAAAACCGAACATCGCCTTTCTTGAAAATCTAAAAGTAAAGGTCGACGATAGAGGGTATATAATAACGAACGAAAAGCAGGAGACGAATGTAAAAGGGCTGTTCGCAGCTGGTGATGTGACTTCATTTCCAGTAAAACAGGTTGTTGTAGCCGCTGCCCAAGGCTGCATTGCTGCACTGAGTGCTTATGAGCATGTAAAGAGAGGTGAACGATGAAAAATTTTCCAAAATTAAAGGCTCCATACAGAGGAGCTTCAATCGAAACTATAATGGACTGCATGTTCGGATTGAAGAATTTCGAAACAGAGATTTATTTCGAATTGATAAATCGTGACTCCCTGACCGTTAATGAGCTTGTGAGCAAATTTGGTAAAGACAGGAGCACCGTGCAGAGAGCGCTGAAAAACCTAATCGCCGCAGGCTTGGTTTATAGGGAGCAAAAAAACATAAAAAACGGCGGATACTACTACGTCTACCACGTCGCAAAATTTGATAGCGTTAAAGATACAATAAAAACGTCTGTGAAAGAATGGGCAGATGCTGTCATAGGCTGGATTGACTCTCTTTAAAACTCTGCCCCAATTATCGTCCTTGTGGCTGTTATCCCTTTTATTTCCCTGATTTTATCCACGATGTCATTGAGCGCCTTCAATCCATCTGTCTCGATAATTACTATGAAGTCGTACTCTCCAAACAGGTGCAGCACCTCTCTTATATCCTCCTGCTTAGAAAGAGCATCCTTAACCTGCGCTTCCTTTCCCAGCTCCACATTTACCAAGCATACCCCGACAACCATATCAATACCTTACGTCTTATCTCTCATCATGGGCTTATAATCTTTTCTAATTCAGCCAATGTTGGTTCAATTTCAACAGGCTTTTCGTACTTGTTGAATATCATCTCAGGGTCTTTTAAAGCATGCCCGGTTGTTACGCAAACTATTCTCTCGTCCTTTCCTATGCTGCCGTTGTTTAGAAGCTTGATTAAGCCTGCAATTGAAGCTGCTGAAGCTG
Source organism: Methanobacteriota archaeon (assembly GCA_043820925.1). Taxonomy (GTDB): domain Archaea; phylum Hydrothermarchaeota; class Hydrothermarchaeia; order Hydrothermarchaeales; family JACRDW01; genus JACRDW01. Next base: position 4,332 of record JBDRDL010000081.1, read on the forward strand.
GCTCAACTCCTATGCCCTCGCTTCTAGCCAAGAGCTTTTGAGCTGAGATTATCTCATTATCTGAAACATCTTCCATGATACCTCCCGACTCCCTTATAGCTCTGAGGGCCTTGGGAGCGTTAACTGGTGCACCGATTCTAATTGCAGTTGCAATCGTATCTGGATTAGCAATCGGAGAAACTTCGTTCAGGCCTTTCTTGAAAGCTCTAACAACAGGCGCTGCTCCCTCTGCCTGGATTCCAACCAGCTTTGGCAGGGAATTTACAAAACCATAGTCGTAAAACTCCTTGAATCCCTTCCAGATTGCAGAAATATTGCCGCAGTTGCCGACTGGAATAACGACTCTATCTGGCACTTCCCAGCTTAACTGCTCTGCCATTTCAAACGCCTCTGTTTTTTGCCCTTCCAATCGCCAAGGGTTTATCGAGTTCAGCAGATAAATGTTAAATTTCGCACTTGCTTCTGTTATCAGCTTCAGCGCAGCATCGAAGTTTCCCCTAATCCCAACAACGGTTGCGCCGTGTAGAATTGCCTGTGCAAGCTTTCCGAGTGCGATTTTTTCAGCAGGCAGGATAACCAAGCACTTGAGATTTGCCTTCGCAGCGTAGGCTGCGAGCGAAGCAGAGGTGTTGCCAGTAGAAGCGCAGCCCACCATCTTTGCATTCAGCTCTAAAGCTTTTGTAACCCCGACCGTCATTCCCCTGTCCTTGAAAGAGCCGCTCGGATTTGCTCCCTCGTTCTTGATGTAGAGCTCTCTAATACCGATTTTTCCCCCGAGGTTTTCTGCTTTATAAAGAGGAGTGCCGCCTTCCTGCAGAGAAATTATCTTGGCGTCCTGCGAAAATGGCAGAAATTCTCTGTAGCGCCATGTACCAGGGTTGCGCTTCTGGAAATCTCTTTTTTTTACTTTAATCGAATCTAAATCAAAGGCAACTTCCAGCAAGCCGTTGCATTCGCAGGTGTATATTATCTTTTTTTGGGAATGCTCTCTCCCGCATTTGATGCAGCGCAGTTTAAACATGATTTAAGTTTGTCGAGAGGTTATATATATTTTATGAAACGTTACATTATAGGGACATTCTAACCAAAAATATTTATTCGAGTTTAACTTTAAGAATAGTATGAATTATTGGTTTCATTCAAATTTTTGGACTGACTATAGAAGTTTAGAACCTCTTTTTGAGGAAAATATTAGAGAACTAGAATTTTACATGATAACAAAAACAGGAGCAGGGAATTGGTATCCTAACATACACACTATCAAAGAAGGAGACAAAATAATATTTTTACAAAACTTGGTTGCCATTGGAAGCGGCAAAATAAAACTTGTTGAAATGGCAGGAGAGCCAAAGTTTCTATATAAGGGTGAAAAATATCCATTGCGTATAACATATACCATAAAACCATTTAAGAATCATGTAAAATTAAGAGACCCTGAGGTTATAAAATTTCTACAAAATGTACGTTTCGAGAATAGTAGACATGGAACATTTCTGGCCAAAAGTAAAAATGCAGTAAAGATTCTTCCCAAAAGACTTGCTGCTACGTATCAAAGAATTAACGAAGAAATTTACGACGAAATCATTCGTAGGTCAAGTTCTGAATGAACTAATTTATTATTTTTTTATACTCCTCTTTTATAGTATCGATATAAATTCTGCGATGGAAGTGGCGCGTACCTGCCCACATAATTTCTTTTTGGGGTGATAGACCTTTTTCTTTTTGAAAGAAAAAGGGTTATACGTCTACCAGCACAATACCCTCTGAAATCTTTCCCTTCTTAATCGCAGCGCCGTTCGCATCGAAGATTTCATAATTCTGGGCAGGTATTCCTTGCTTGAATTTTATTGTCAAGTTTTTCAAAGTGTACTCGCTCCCCTTCTCCAGAGTTATTACTAAAGTCTTCCTTTTTATCTCAGAAACCGCAAACAGAGCTTCTCTCGCTTTCCACCACTCTGCAAGCTCTCGCAAGTTCGATTTCCACAGGCTTTTAGCCTGTGTGTACTTCAAAAACTCTTCAAGAATTTTCAGACCTTTTCCTCTGCTGAGCGGCTCGATGTGCGAAAGCAGCACAAAAGTGCCGTTATTTTCATAGAATTTATTAAACCTGTGCTTGAGGCTTCTTAAATCTTCCTTGCCGAGTCTGGAGTAGCCCCAGAAGTAATCGCCGTTGCTTGTAAAATCCAGAATTCCTAAACCGCCAGGATGGTAAGGATAGTACAGCGATTCGCAGAACCGCTTGTTCGACATGAGCATGATTGGTCTTATTCTCGTGTCAGAAGCGTACAGAAATTCTTCTGAGTCTAATGCTTTTAATGTATCTATGCTCGCAGAGAAAGCAGGGGAGCGGAAGCCGTGAATTGTGAATCCTGCCTGCTCCAGTATTCTCCTGCCCTTCTTTATTCTCCTCTTCTGCTCGCTGTAGGGCAGGTTCCCAAGCTCCTTGCCCCAGCCGAAGAAGAGCATCCTCCTTCTTACTGTAGCATGCGTTAGTCCGTGCTGAGCAACCTCGTGCCCACGCTGCTCTGCTTCCTTTAAAACCTTTACAATTTCTGAATCCCTCGCCATCATGTGCCACCCTTTAAAAAAAGGAATTAAGAAAAAAACAGCCTTCGTGTTGTATTTGTCAAGAACGTTTAGAACTCTGGCAACCTTCTCATGCTTCGTTAGAGCATTCACATCGTCGCAGGTAAAAACGAACGCTGCTTTGCAGTTGCCTGGATAGAGACCTATCTCGATGTAGCTGTCTCCTTCAAAATCAACGGTAGGACCGAAGAGCAGGTCTCGGTAGTAGTATCTCGTGAGGTAAATTACAACCAAAAGCACAATCGCTACGGCTGCAAGTGCAATCATGCTAATATCGGACGATGGCATAGCTCATAAATTTACCGAAAAATATATAAAGTCGATATATATCAATTTGATATATGTCCCTGGCAAAGCTTGCAGTGCTCGGAGTATTGATAGAAAAACCTATGCACGGCTATGAGCTCAAGCAGTACTTCGAAACCAGGATGCCTGTATTCTGGATGATAAACTACGGCTCGATTTATCCTACGCTGAAAAAATTAGAGAAGGAGGGCTTCGTTACCGCCAAGACAGAGGTTTCTGGACCGACGAGCAAAATCGTATATGAAATTACAGAAGAAGGTCGTAGGGAATTTCAGAAAATTCTAAAAGAGCGGATTAAGAGGGAGGTGTATATAAGGGATGAATTCACTCTGCACCTCTTCTTCCTTGATTACTTGGATAGAGAAGAAGTCAAAGATTTGCTCCTCCAGAAGAAGCAAGGGGACGAAAAACTTCTGGCGCATTTGATGGAGAGGGAGGAGACCCTAAGAAAAATTTTGCCGAGGTATAGATTCTCTGCGATTGAGCGTGGGATAATGCACGTGAAAACTGAACTGGAGTGGCTGAACAAAATTATGGCAGGAAGTGCTGTATGAAAATAATAATGCTTTTTTTGGCGATTGCAATGCTGCCAGCCGTTTCCGCGGTTGGGGCTGACTTCTATGTAACTGACGTAGCACCAAAGCAGGTTATGCCCGGAGAAGCAACAACGCTGAACATCACACTCAAAAACTTGGGCTCAGAATACGCTGCCTATCTCAGAGCTATTTTGGACCCAGACAATAAATCTCCAGTAAGAGCGGTCGGACCGTCTAAGAAATATCTTACACGGGCAGATGTTGCGCAGGCATCGTACGAATATTTTGGGCTCGTACACCAGGCTACTGAAATAACGCTTCAGTATCCTGTATATGTGGATGAAAACGCCTCGGTCGGTACTTACAGCGTGCCTCTGAAGCTGATTTGGGAAGACGCTGTAAGAAAAGAGCAGAACCAGACAGTATATGTTGGGATAACTCTCTATGGAACGCCGTCGCTTAGTATCGCAGGCGTTGCTACTCTGCCCTCCAGAATATATGCTGACTCAGAGTTCAATCTCTCAACGAAAATCGAGAATATAGGAACTTACAAGGCAAGGGCTGTGGAAGCAAGGCTCGCTTTCCCGGGGGAATTCGCAGGCGAGCGCACCGCATTCATAGGCACTCTGGAGAAAGATAAAACTTCAACTGCAACATATAACATGAAGGTCTCGAAAGATGCGCCCAGCAAGGCTTATGATTT
>JBDRDL010000082.1:0-2564 GCA_043820925.1 Methanobacteriota archaeon
GGCATCAAAGGTCCGGAGTTATTCAGCAAGTATGTGGGGGAGTCAGAGAAAGCTGTGAGAGAGACCTTCAGAAAGGCAAAGCAGGCGGCACCGGCAATAATATTTTTCGATGAAATAGACTCCATAGCTCCGAAACGAGGAACCAGTTTTGATTCCCGTGTAACAGAGCGAGTGGTAAGCCAGATATTGACCGAGCTGGACGGAATCGAAGAGTTAAAAGAGGTGGTTGTAATAGCTGCAACTAATAGACCGGACATGGTTGATCCTGCGCTTCTGCGTCCGGGCAGGATTGACCGCCTGATTTATGTCAGGCCCCCAACAGAGGGCGAAAGAGAGGAGATTTTCAAAATTCACCTGGAGGGCAAGCCGCTGGAGGGCGATATAAATATCAAAGAATTAGCGAAGAAAACAGAAGGTTACGTTGGGGCAGATATTGAAGCAATGTGCAGGGAAGCGGCGATGCTGGCGTTAAGGGAGCTTATCAAACCAGGCATGGACAGGGAATCCGTAAAAGGGAGGTCTAAAAAAATCACGATAAAAAAAAAGCACCTCGAAGCTGCGATGGAGCGCATCAAGCCAACCGCATCGCAGAGCGAGCTTAAAGATTTTGAAAAGCTGGCTGGAGAATTTGCAAAGTATGCAGAGTGGGGTAATAAATGAACAAAAAATCAACAAGCATAAACACAATTTTAGCAGGGATTGGCGGCTTAAAGCATGTATTGCACCTGTATGCTCCAAACGTAAGCAAATACGCAATTCAAACACCGTTTTTGGCGGCTGCCCGAGAAGACGAGGAGATATTCTACGTAACCAGAGAAGATCCTAAATCTGTTGCGAATGAGTTTAAACAGTTGGGCATAGAGCTGTCCATTATTCAACCAGAAGACCTGGACACCTTAAAAACCGTTGGCAGTCGTAAACTGAGGATAGTCGTGGATGCAGGAAGCATTGAGACAGGGCATGAGAAGCGTGAAGAATTCTTGACCAAAAACGAAAATAATTCTGCGCTATGCACGTATGACGTCTCCAAACTTAAGCCGGAAATGATTGAAAGGCTCGTTGCCAGCCACGACAAGCTAATCCTCACTACAGATGACGTGACGGTTCTGTCCTCGGAATCGCTCAAAGAGCTAGATGTCGCAAATGAATTTATTGAGCGGTTTGTGAAAGAATATCTGGATATGGTCGTTTTAGCGCTGATAGTCCGCAAGCCCGTGTGCGGCATGGATATAATCAACATAGTTCACAAAAATTTCAACGTGCTGCTCAGCCCCGGAACGATATACCCTCTTCTCCACGAGTTAGAGGAGAATGGACTGCTGGAGTGCGAATACGGGATTAAAAAGAAGATATACAGACCTGTCAGGAGCAGCGAAGCAAAGATACGCAGCATACTCGGCGAACACCTTCAAACAAATGAATTTCTGAACAGGTTTTTAAAATCAGCCGGACTGGAGGCAGCTCGGTAGGTGATGTATGGAAGCCGGAAAATATGTCTATTGCATAATCAAAGCCGACGGCGAGAGAAAGAGCTTTGGAAGCATCGGTTTTGGAGGAGAGGAAGTTTACACCATAGGATACAAAGATTTTGCAGCAGTGGTAAGCGATTCACCGGTGAATGAGTACGAAGCAACAGAAGAGGAAGTCGAGATTCACAAGAAGATTGCAGAGAAGGTGATGAAAGATTACAGCGTTCTTCCAGTAGCTTATGGCATGGTGTTCAGAAATAAGAAAATACTGCTGCTGACGATGAGCAAGGCAAGGAAGGCTATGAGAAAAGCCATGAAAGCAGTGGATAATAAAGTAGAGCTTGGAATCAAGATTATTTTACCGAAAGAAGCAGCTGAATGGGACGGGAAACAGTGCGAATCAGATTTTAGTGGTCTCAAAAAGATAGCTGCAGAATCAAAGAAGCTCAAGCTGTTCAGCGAGCGCTTAATTTTGAATGCGTCCTTTCTGGTTGATAGAGGCAAAATAGAGGAGTTCTCCAGAGCGGTAGGGTAATTGACGGGCAAATATGAATCCTTGAAAGTCCAGTACAGCGGACCTTGGCCGCCCTAAAACTTTGTGGACATCCATATATTAGGCAAACGACGGGGGTTCAGGTAATGTTTTTAATCGACGATGTTTTCTTGCGTGCCCTCGGTATTTCGATACCCGGGCTGGATTTGATATGGTTGATGGAGCTGCTGCGGGACTTCGCCTACAAGGAGATGTACAACCCTGAGAAAATCAAAGACCAGATAAAGGAGAACCGCATGCTCTATGAGTTTGGGGAAATAACCGAAGAAGAATACGAGAGAACAAACGCCGAGCTGATGCAAAAGCTGAAGCTTGCCGAGCGAGGGGAAGAGATGAACCTCAGAGTCAGGACAGATATATTGAACACAAGATAGGGGCGATGCAATGACTGGAAAAAATAAGAAAAAAGAAGAGAAACCTGCGAGATGCCTGCTTAGTGGTTTGTGGGACTTCCTGAAGCTCCTTGAGGACATGGAGAAAAAGGGAGAGACCACAAGAGCTGCATCCGGAGAGATTGAAGGTCCCTTCAATTCAAAGGTTGG
>JBDRDL010000083.1:0-2525 GCA_043820925.1 Methanobacteriota archaeon
TACTCTCGACCCGATTAGAGATAATTATGAGATAGCGCAGATAAAACACAAGTCTGCAAAGACAGGTGTGGTTTTTATTGGGGGTGGCGTTCCGAAGAACTACATCCAGCAGATTGAGATAACTCTCGAAACCCTCGGCTATCTTCCAAGGAAGATTGGACATGACTATGCGGTGCAGATAACTACTGACGACCCGAAGTGGGGGGGTTTGAGCGGATGTACGTTTGATGAGGGGCAGTCATGGGGGAAGATAAAGAAGAACGCCACGAAGGCAGTTGCGTATTTAGACGCTACTATTGGCTTGCCCTTGCTTGTGGGTGCAGTTATGCAGACGTGTAAAAAGCGCAGGAAAAGGCTGAGGTTTGAGTGGGAGGGGGATAGGCTGAAGGGTATGAAAGTCAGAAGTTCTTGACCATCGGAGCGATTTCCTTTGCCTTTTGCAGGTCTGCCGGAGTGTCTATCTCTATCCAGGGCAGACCTTCAGTGCTCTGATAGTAAATGGTATGCCCATTTTTTATGAGATTTTGAAAAGCCTCCTCGTAAAAGACAGCAGCGCCCTTGCTCTTAATTGCATTTTCTATGCTCTCGAAAAAGATATTCGAGAACCGCCTATCAATCCTAGCCAAGCCGATATATTCTCCACTTGCCTCTCTGGAAGATATATTCTTAGATATCATCTTTATTTTATTGCCTTCAATTAAAACTTTCATTCCCTCTTCTTCGAGCTCTTTTTCAGCATCAATAGCCAGAGTTATGCCTTTTTTTACACTATTATAGAGTTTAAATAGTATTTTTTCATGAAAAAAAGTATCAGAATTTATTATAAGAAATCCATGACTCGAAAGATAATCCTTAGCTAAATACAGGCTGTATATATTGTTTGTTGTTTTGTAATGTGGGTTTTGAATGTACTTGAGATTTATTCCCCATTTTCCCCCATTTCCTGCAAATCTCTTTATTTTTACAGCCTCAAAACCCGTAATTATTGCTGATTCGCTTATACTTAATTTAGAAAGAGAATTGAGAATGTAATGAAGAATAGGAGCATCGCCGATTTTTAATAAGGTTTTTGGAGTCTTTTCAGCATATTTTTTAAATCTGCTTCCAATTCCAGCCGCTAAAATCGCTGCTTTCATTTCTAACACTATTTTGCATTTATTAACGTGGGCAAGATTAAATTGAAAATTTTTTTTAGAAGTTAACTTCCTGTTCGTTTTGCAATTAAAGCCAGGAGGTTTAAAAATAGATTGGGAATATCTGCTGACCAAATATGTTTATAGAAGGTTTTCAGTGCCTCTGGCGAAAATTCTGGCAAGACTCGAGATAAAGCCTGTTTCGGTGACCATATTAGCCACCGTCATCGGCATAGTCTCGGCTTATCTGTTTGCAGTGGAAAGATTCTATGAGGGTGCAGTTATCCTACTCATATCCCAAATCGTTGACTGTGCGGACGGAGATTTAGCGAGGATTACCGGCAGCGTAACAAAAAAAGGAGCTTACCTGGATAGAGTGCTGGACAGGTTTGTGGATGCAGCGATACTCATAGGTCTCATAGCCACGAATCCAGAGAAATTGTGGCTCGTGGGCAGCCTAGCCATGCTGGGTACCTTTGGAGTAAGCATAACAAGGGTAATGGCAGAGGTAGTGGGAACAGAGTGCAAAGTTGGAATTGGCGGCAGAGACTTTAGAACCTTGATAATACTCGTTGGAGTACTTGTTGGAGAGATATACTATCTCCTTGCGATTTTAGTATTTCTTGGATTCACAACGAGCATTCATAGAGTGGCACATACCATGGGTAAAGTGAGGGAGTAGAATGTACAGGAATATTTTGGTTCCAATGAACGGCTCCGAGCGCAGTGTGTCTGCCCTGAAATTTGCAGCATATATAGCAAAGAATTTCAATGCAAGGATAATCGGACTCTATGTTTACGATGCGAGACTGCTTGCCAGAATCAGGGGAGCGCAGATTGGAGAGGAGAAAAAAATTTTTGAAGAAGTAGCAAAGGAATGCAAGAGAAACAGCGTAAGACATTCGACAGCCACGCTGAGAGGCACGCCGGCAAGGGAGATAGCGAAATATGCGAATAAAAATGCAGATTTAGTTGTCATAGGTGAAAGAGGAAAAATTGTAGGGGAAGTTATAAAAAGCGTCGCAAAACCGCTCATAGTTGTGAAAGAGGAAAGAGAGATAAAGAGAGTATTGGCTGCCTATGACGGAAGCAAGTGCGCAAAGAAGGCTCTTGCACATGCGTCTGAGCTGTGCCGCCGTCTGAAAGCAGAGCTCACGATTTTGCACGTATTGGATGTTCTGGGAGACTCCATGATTGCTGAAAAAGTATTATTTAAAGCATGGCATCCTCTTAGAAAAAAACATGCGATTAGAGCACTGATAGAGCAGGGAGATGCATTTAAAAAGATTATGAAGCATGCAAAGAATTGCGACTTAATTGCAATTGGTGCCCGGGGACACTCGAAGATAAAGGACATTATTTTTGGAAGCACTGCTGAAAAAGTAATGAAAG
>JBDRDL010000084.1:0-4170 GCA_043820925.1 Methanobacteriota archaeon
TATATGGCTGCAAGCTGGGCGGCTCACTTGCCCTGCTTTCTACCTTGATTATAAGCCTTTCAGGAGGCTGCCTGCGTCGTTAAAACTTAGATTGCCTGCATCTATGCCGGTCTCGGTTATAGTAATGTTTGCTAAAAAAAAGAAGAATTTATCAGGATTATTTATCCTTACATGTTTCTTAAAATGCTTTGTTTTTGATAATGCGGAAAAATCTCGGTCTGGGGCGTTAATATTCCGAGACTATGTGGAGCTGGTAAAAATGGCTGCAAGAAAATGCAGAGCATGCAAAACAAAGTTGGAGCTTTACTACAGGGATAAAAAGAGCAGGATTTTCCTGTGCGGCACTTGCAGGGTACTGCTGATTCCCAGGGAAAGAGGCTACCTTCCCATCAAGCACCTGCCGCCGCTGAAGGAGAAAAAGACAGAGATGCCAAGAGGGCACAACGGCTGCCCTGTTATAATAAGAGAATGGGAAGCGTGCAAAGGATGGCAGAACGAAGCGGACAGGCAAAAGTACGGGTGCGCCGAGTGCCCGTCTATTTTGGAGGCTGCAACATGAGCACGGGCAAAACGACTGGAATACTGCTGACGCAGAGTGTACAAGCAAAAAAAAGAAGTACTAGCTACTAACTCCAAAGTAACCGAGTAATAGGGGTTATCTAATGGTAGCCCTGCGAATAACTATCTTTTCCCCTTCTTCATCCCTCACAGCTGAAACTATAATGTAAGTAGCATCATTCCAACCGAAGGTCTTTGCTTCTTTTGTTACGAAGACAGCCAACCCATTGCCACACTTTATTATCTTCTTAATATTCTTAGCCAGTGTTTCCTCTTTCATGGTAGCGCTGACTAATAGAGCTTGGTATGTAGTATATTAATAAAGTATTTATAATACTTGGAAAGTAAAACAAAACTGAATGCCAAGAATTATGCTAGTAGACAACGAGCCAGACATACAATACCTCACAAAAATCATGCTGAGGAAGGAAGGCTACGAGGTTATCGAAGCATCGAGCGGTGAAGAATGCCTGGAGAAGCTTCAGAAAGAAGAAGTTGACCTCATACTTCTGGACATACTCGGCGTAGACGGGGCTAGAATTCTCGAAAAAATCAAGAACGATGGGAAGCTCAAGTCAATTCCTGTCGTCATGTTCACAGTTGTTAGCGAGGAGAAGGCTGCGAGCATTTTCGGGTGCGCAGGCTACGATGCATACATCGAGAAGCCGTTTGAAAGAGAAGCGATGCTTGCAACTGTAGAAAGTCTGCTCAGTGCTTCGGAGAAAGCAGTTGCGTAGACTGCCTTCCAATATTATTCAAGAAAATTATTAGTAGAAGGAGGAGGATAGTAAAATCTGCTGGAGAAGAAAATGCCCAAAATTATGGTCGTGGACGACGAGCCAGAAATTCTCGCGGCCGTAAGGTTTACCCTCGAAAAAGAAGGCTTCGAGGTTGTAGAAGCGAGGGACGGCTATGAGTGCCTTCAAAAGCTGCGCTACGAGAAGCCAGATTTGATTCTGCTCGACGTGATGATGCCAGGCATGGACGGCCGGAGAACCCGCAAGCTAATAAAGGAGAATGAGAGGCTGAGAAGTATTCCTGTTTGCATGCTTACTGTGCTTTCTAAGGCGGTGGAGAGGCGCACCAGCCTCGACTTGGCGCTCGCAGATGCGCACATAAACAAGCCGTTCGACAAGAAAGAGCTTGTAGAAACTGTTAGAAGGTTGCTTGAAGGTTCAACTAAAGCCTCCTCCAGAACTTTCTGATTTCCCTGCTCATGTTCTTGCATCCGCAGGCAATACGAATGTAAACTTGCTTCCCTTGCCGACCTCGCTTTCCGCCCAGATTTTTCCTCCATGAGCTTCGATGATGTCTTTTACAATCGCCAAGCCCAAACCCGTGCCGTCGTACCTCCTGGTAGAAGAGGCATCAATCTGATAAAACCTTTCAAAAACTTTTGATAAATGCTCTTTAGCAATTCCTACACCTGTATCTGTGACGCTCACCTCTGCAAATCCTCCACTTCGTTTTACCTCAATCAAAACCTCCCCGCCCTCTTTATTGAATTTTATTGCATTGTCTATTAAATTCGAAAGCATGTGGCGCAGCTCCTCGAAGTCTGCTGTTACCTCCAGGCTTTCGGGAATAGAAGTTTTTATTTTTATCCCGCTCTTCATCGCAACTGGGAGCATCTCGTGCACGACTGCTTCAACTGCATGCTTTAAATCAATGCTCTCAAACTCCAGCTTTAGTGCCCCTCTCTGAATCCTTGCAACATCTATTAAGTCACCGACTATTCTGTTCTGCCTCAGCAGCGCATTCCTACCCATTGCGAGCAGCTCGTTCCTTTTTTCTTCGTCCTTCTCTTCAGTCGCAAGCTCGATTGCGCTCTTCGCAATAGTTATCGGCGTTCGCAGCTCGTGCGAAACATTTGATATAAGGTCATCCTTAACACTGTCAAGCTCTTTCAGCTCCTCGTATGCAGCTCTGAGCTTTTTATTCGAGTCCTCACGCTCCTGCTCTAGCTTTACCTCCCTGCTGATGTCCTTCGCAACTCCTACAGTGCCTATTGCCCTGCCCTCACCATCCTTCATCAGCGAGAGTGAAAGGCTTATGTCAATCAGCTCTCCTTTTGCGTTGTAGATTTTCGTTCTGATGTTTCTAATAACCTCTTCTTTCTTCAGTTTCTCTACCCACTCCATTCTCTCCTTCTTAAGCTCTTCCTGATACAGCTCCAGCACAGATTTTCCTATCATGTCCTCAGCCTTATAGCCGAAGAGCTTCTCTGCGCCCCTGCTGGAGGTAGTTATCGTACCGTCGAGAGAAGTGGTAACAATAGAATCTGCGGAGCTCTCGATTATGTTTTTCAAGAAGTCTCTCGCTTCTCTTATTTCCTGCTCGAGCTTCTTTATCCTTGTGATGTTCTGCACAGTCTCTACCACAGCGGTTATTTCCCCCTTCTCATTTTCAAGAGGAGCTGCTGTTACGAGGTAGATGTTTCTGTCTGCACAAACTCCGGTTTCAGAAGAGTAAATCTGCCCGTATTTGAATGCCTTTATCGTCGGGCAGTAATCGCAGATTGCTTCCTTGGGAGGCGAGTAGAACGAGCGGTAGCAGAGCGGCTTTTTTCCTACATCAATCGAGGGGAACCACTCTTTTAAAATTTTGTTCAGCCATAAAATCTCCATTTCTTGGCTTATTACAGAGACGCCTACGCCGATGTTATCTATCAGTCCCTCTGTGTATTCTCCCAACTTTCCACCCCCCCCCCCGCAAATCAACTCCTGCCTTTCCCATTTTTTCACCTTTTTTAGGTAAAAACCTGCGTGTTATATTTACTTTAGGCAATATAAGATTTTCGGGGAGCTAACTAACCGCCGTATCATCCAGCACTTTTACCACCCTCTACCTTGTTTACCTTCCCAACACTCACCGCAGCGTTCAACTGCGGGCACTCTTTTACCAGCTCTGCGTACTTGTCTGCGTGCTCCTCGTCGAACACGACGACTTAGTAGCTACCATAGGTCTACTTCGATTCTACCAGAACTCACTTTACTTAACTTTTCTCTCTAAACCCCAACAAACCACATATAGAAGAGCAATACCAGACCAATAATTGCCAGCATACACCATACCTGCAAAACCAGCTTATCGTGCCTTGATAAAAATTCCTTTATCTTCATTTTGGTCCTCGTAAGAGTAGTTCATAACTATCTATCCACCTTTCCTGCTCAGCAAAAAATTAGAGCGCTACTTGAAGCCTGGCTAAGTTGCAGTTTTCTTCCTCGGCTCTCTTAGACCTAACCAGAGAGCTATGTAAAAGCCGATTATTATAAGCCCGAACACAACCGCCGTATCATTCAGCACTTTTATCACCCTCTATCCCGTCTAGTAATCTTCCCAAGTATTTATATTTTCGTATCAGCACCGTCATGCCTATCAACCCTGCCAGCGAAAGCAGGAAGTATATCTCTAATGGTGCAAGCCTCTGCTGAGCCGCGAGCAACAGAATGGCAAAGAAGAAGGCCACTGTGGATTGAATCCCTATTTTTACTACATCCATCTCAGCCCTGATTTCGTTCTTCTGCATGCTTTACCTCGCAATTCTTTTCGAGTCATGAATATAAATTTCTTTGCTTTTGATCTCCTATTTTATCACTCCCCTCTCCTTCA
>JBDRDL010000085.1:0-7052 GCA_043820925.1 Methanobacteriota archaeon
GATGCGAGAAAAAAAGCGTGCGAGGCAGGTGCAAGGGCTGCGACGATGCCAGGGATAACGATGGAAATGCTGAGAGAGGGAGCATTTCTTGCAGATTATAGCGTGGTAAAAAAGAGAACTGATAAAATTGCGAGGCTGCTCACGAAGGCAAAGGAAATAAGAATAAAAACATCCCTCGGAAGCGACTTTTCAGCAAGTTTGAGAGGAAGGAAAAGCATAGCTGACTCAGGAATAATAGCGAAGAAAGGCGCATTCGGAAATCTCCCGGCTGGCGAGGCATTTATAGCGCCAGTGGAAGGAAGCTCCTCAGGGGTTCTGGTTTTTGACGGTTCTTTCAGCAGCCTCGGAGTTCTAAGGGAGCCGCTCAAGCTGCAAATAGAAAAAGGAAAAGTTGCAAGCTGCGAGGGAAGCGATGCCGGGAAAATGATGCAGGTGCTTAAAAAATACAAAAATGCAAGCAATGTTGCTGAGATAGGAATAGGAACCAATGAAAAAGCAAGACTGATAGGCAATGTGCTGGAGGATGAGAAAGTTTTCGGGACTGCGCACGTAGCGCTTGGAGATAATCACACCTTCGGAGGAAAAACAAGAGCAGAGATACACATAGATGGAATAATAAAAAGACCGGATGTGTGGCTGGATGGAAGGCAGATAATGAGAGAGGGGGAGCTACTTCATTAACTATAGTAGCTCATAAATATTCTTTTTTGAATTCTTGCCAAGATTCGTCAAGAAATTCAGTCTTCAATTTTTTGTTTTCGTGGTCGAAGTACATACTTTCAATAACATCAAGGCGATCTTTGTATTTTATTTGGTCTACTTCTTCTTTCTGTAATTTAAATCTCGTAAATCTCCACATGTAAATTTCATTAACTATATTTCTTGTTTTAAAATGACTTGGATATCCTTGAGGTGATCCAAGATAATCATAATACTCAGGCATTTTTACACTTACTTCCATTTCGTAAATATCACTAGCAATCCCTGCCCTGAGCTCTGATTCAAGTCTATCAAGTTCTCCAATATCAGACCATTTAACATATACATTTCTATCAATCACATGCTGCACTTCATGAGGAAATCTCGCATTCACTGACAAAACCTGTTTAATATCTTCACTACCACCAAGACGAGCAAAACCTACAGGGAAACCAATACTCCCATTAGGATTCGAACCAACGTACTCGTAAGGATTAATAACCTCCCCGGCATACATCGTCTTCTCATACCACTCGGGTGAATACTCTTTCAAAACACGAAGCATGTTCTCAACATTTCTTTTAAATTCTTCATCGCCTTCTATTCTCAACTCAGGAGTAAATCTTTTCTTGGGCTCAGGAGTCTTGCGGGGGAAATACTTACCAAGATAAGGAACAAAGTGTTTATCGATATAGTCAACACATCCACTAGTACCAGCAACAGCACCGACACCGACAGTAACCAAACCTTTCAGAAACTCCCTTCTGGTGAGATACAGACGCTCGGACAATTCTCTCATATTAACTACTTATGTGTGACAGTATTTAAGCTTTAAATATAGACATTAAAAACTAACAAAAACTTAGAGAGTATCCGACCAAACCTCGTCTATTTTGTGTTTGATCTTATTTTCCTTCAAGAAATCAATAATCTTATCCTTGTTTTCACTTGGTACAACTATCACTCCCCTATCTATTTTCTTGCCGTTAATTTCGCCAATCAAGCCTTTTGAGACATAAGTTTTCGAGCCTATCTTCTGCCTATAGCCGTACAATCTTCTCCAAACACTGAGCTGTTTGTTTCTGTTCAATCCTTTGAAATTCAAACTGAGCAACAGATAGTATTTCACATTTTCAGGCATTTCCTTGTATTTTCCATACAAAACAATCCCGTCTGATATGACGCTTCTTCTCAACTTCCACTTCTCCAGATTGCCGACTTTCACAGAGAGCGGATTTTTTACTCCCTTCAACCTCCACTTTTCATTAATATCAGAGACTTCAAACGATTTCAAAACTTTCTCAACTTCCTTCTCAATTTTGTATTTTGTGTCCACGAAAATATCAACGTCGCTCTCCTCGTCAAAATCCCCACGAACAACACTACCGAACAAAATGACTTTATCTATCCTATTGCCGACATCGCTTCTCAGGAGGAACGAGCAGAAGTCCATTCCATATGAAATTAAATCGAACTTATTCATTCATCATCGCCTTTATTTTTTCTTCAAGTCCGTTGAATAACACTATAACTTCCTTTGTTTTCTCGACAGGTCTTGGAACACCATACGATAGTGTCTCTGAAGAGTTTTCCAGCGCGACCATGCCTTTTACGATTTCCCTTTTATTTTTGAACTCCGGTAGCCTATCGATAACCTTCTCTGTTTTGAACCATCTGTGATTCAACTGAAATCCTTCGTCGACCAGCTTTTTCTTGTGCAAAAATACTGATAACAGCTCGACTATCGCACGCGAAGCATGTGTGCCAATGATCCTCTGCGATTTGTCCAGACCCCTTATTTCTAGTGCCCACTTGAATATGGCTTCTCTGTGCTCTTGGTATGCTTTATAGTGTTCTTCTTCCTTCATGTTTTATATTTTATGTAACTGAGTATATAAAGATTTTGTTACTGAGTATCATATGTTATAGAGTATATAAAATCTATGCGACTGAATACACTAAGAATTTTTGTTTCTGCAACTCTTTTTGAACGAAGTAGTCAGAGAAATCATCCAGCAGGCTTGGGAGCCTCCCTTGGTTTAATATACTCCAAGCATCCGCTCAATCCAGAAACAGAAACAGCACCGACAGTAACCAAACCTTCCAAGAAATCCCTTCTGGTGAGATACAGACGCTCGGACAATTCTCTCATATTAACTACTTACTCGTGATACCTTATAAGCTTGAATATAGACATTAAAAACCACTCAGATAGAAAGCAGGAACAGCCAAGCTGGAACGAACAGAATTTCTTTGCCATCGATTCTCTGAGTTTCAAACATCTCTTTTGTGACAACAATTCCTTTCTTGACCTTGAACTTCTCCATGAATTTTAACAGTCCTTTTAAATCCATTCTATCTATCCGCGACTTGTACTTGACTTCTATTGGTATCAAACCCCTCCTCGTATCCATTATGATGTCAACCTCCTGCTTGTCCTTCCAGTAGTAAAGATTAAAGTTATGCATGATTGAAAAATACAATAAAAAGAAACAAATATCCCATGAGCGAATATTAGTGCATGTTTCCGGTAGTTCTCAATCTATTAAATAAAAGCGTTACCGTATTTGGGGGGGGTAGAGTAGCTGAGCGCAGAGTTGCAAAACTCTTAGATGCAGGGGCTAAAGTTAAAGTAGTGAGCAGGGATTTCACGCCCTCGCTGCTGAAGTTGAAAAGCGTTGGTTTGGAACTTATAAACCAAGAGCTCAATGAAAAAAATATAGGCAAATTCATAAAAACTTCAGATATGGTGCTGGCAGCAACCAGCGATAAAGATTTAAATGATGCAATCGAGAAAGAGTGCAAGAAATCGGGAAAGCTGGTGAACAGAGCTGATAAAGCTTCTGACTTCATAATCCCCGCAACTCTCAAACTCGGCGATGCCCTGATTTCGGTATCAACGAAAGGAAAAAGCCCTGCCGTAACGAAGCTCATAAAGCAGAGAATTAAAAAAGCGGTAGCAAGCGAAGATTTGCTGCTGATAGAGCTGCAGGAGTACCTGAGAGAAAAACTCAGAGGCAAAGTTAAAAATCAAGCAGAGAGGAAGAAAATACTGAGAGAAGTGATGAACAGACCAGAGATAGTGGAATGTCTCAGGAAAGGCGACATTAAAAAAGCTAAAAAGCTTGCGATAGCTACGCTTCACTTGCGATAGCAAGGAAGCAGGTGTTGCGCCTAGTTCCGCTATGCTTCACTAATGGAGGAAAAATGCACACAGTTAATGTTAGAGCTACTTATCAGAAAGCAGATGTTACAACTCTAGAAGCATTTGCATTTCCGGACATTAAGAAAGCTGTCAAAGACCTCGCTTCTCTGCCTTCTGTGAAGGAGTGCGTCATAATCCAGACCTGCAACAGGGTTGAAATTTTTGCAGCCGCTGAGGATGTAGATGTTGCCTATCATGACATCATAGACTACGTGATGGACAAGACAATTTCTAAAATGAAGGAGCATCTCAGCCATACAGCAGGCTTGTCTCCAGAAAAAATAGTGGAGCACATGATAAGCAGCTCCAAAATGCTTCACGACGTAATTGAATCTGATTTTCACTCGGCAGCGCTACACCATCTTTTGAGGCTTACCTCTGGATTGGAATCTATGATAGTCGGCGAGGACCAAATTCTCGGGCAGGTTAGAGATGCACATCACCTAGCCTACGGCGCAGGTACGGTTGGACCTTTTTTTAAAAACATATTCTCCAAAGCGATTCACGTAGGGAAGAGGGTGAGGACCGAGACTGAGATAAACAAAGGAGCGGTTTCCATTGGCAGTGCAGCAGTCGAGCTTGCAGAAGATACGCTCGGCTCTCTGAAGGGAAAGAAAGTTCTATTAATCGGGGCCGGGGAGATGGGTACCCTAGTTGCGAAATCTCTGGTCGAGCGAGAGGTAGTTGCTTTCGTTGCTAACAGGACTTATGAGAGGAGCATTAAACTGGCACAGGAGCTTGGAGGCAAAATCCTTAGATTCGAGGACGTTCAGCAAGGAATCAAAAACTGCGATTTGATTATAACTGCGACTGGAGCTCCGAAGGCAATACTCACAGAGAAGCTCGTAAGCAGTGCTGTAAAAGGCAGAAAGCGGGCGCTCGTGATTATCGATGTGAGCATGCCGAGGAATGTCGAAGAAAGCGTCGGCAGGCTTAAGAACGTGAAGCTTTTGAATATCGACGACCTGCGCAGCATTGCAGAGAGAAACAAGCGCATGAGGGAGATGGAAGCTGTGAAGGTCGAGGGTATTATCGAAGAGGAGCTCTCGCTGCTCGAAAAGCAGCTTTATCGCATAGATGTAGAAGGAATCATAAAGGCAATGTTCAAAGAAGCAGAGGATATTCGTAAAAAGGAATTGCAAAAGGCGATAAAAATGCTTGGGGATGGAGTAAGCAAGGAAGAGAAAGCAGTTTTAGATGACCTAACGAGAGTGATAATAAACAGGACGATGTCTCCGATTGCAGGCAAAGTAAGGGAGGCTGCGGAGACCGGCGACAACGCTGGCATTAAAACTGCAGAGAAATGGTTTTTGAAGGGATAGCATGATTGAGTTTCCGAAAAAGAGAATGAGAAGGCTGAGAAAAAACGAAAAGATAAGAGCAATGATAAGAGAAGCAACTCTTGCAAAGGATGATTTAATCTTCCCTGTTTTCATAAAGGAGGGCATAAAAAGGAAGGAAAAAATAGATGCAATGCCCGGGCAGTTCAGGCTGCCGCTGGAGGAAATCAGAGATGAAGCTCTTGAGCTCGTCAGCCTCGGCATACCTGCAGTTATTTTGTTCGGAATTCCTGCACGCAAGGATAATGCTGCCTCTGAAGCATACAACCCACAGGGAATTATTCAAAAAGCTGTTAAGGAAATCAAGGACGAGGTGGGCGATGATCTGGCTGTTATCACAGATGTTTGCCTCTGCGAGTACATGGAGCACGGGCACTGCGGCGTTGTGGAGGGAGAAAAAATACTAAACGACGCAACGCTGGCACTGCTTGCGAAAACTGCGGTGAGCCATGCAGAAGCGGGCTGCGATATTGTAGCGCCGAGCGATATGATGGACGGTCGAGTAAAGGCAATAAGAGAAGCGCTGGACGACAGCGGCTTTGAGGATATGATAATCATGTCCTACGCAGCAAAATACGCTTCCTCTTTTTATTCTCCTTTTAGAGAGGCAGCCGCTTCTGCGCCTGCATTCGGGGACAGGAAGAGCTATCAGATGGACCCCTGCAACGCAGGCGAAGCCCTGCAGGAGGTTTATCTGGATATACAGGAAGGCGCAGATATAATCATGGTTAAACCCGCCCTGGCTTACTTGGACGTTATTCACAGGGTTAAAGCAGAGTTTGCAGTTCCAACTGCTGCATACAACGTCAGCGGAGAGTATGCGATGGTAAAGGCAGCCTCAAATTTTATAGACGAAAAGAGCATCGTTCTGGAAATTCTCACATCAATAAAACGAGCAGGCGCAGACATGATTCTGACCTACCATGCAAAAGATGCTGCGAGATGGCTGGAAGGGAAATGAATAAATCGCAGGCACTTTTTGAAGAGGCAAAGCGCTGGCTTGTCGGTGGGGTTAATTCTCCTGTGCGTGCTATGAAGCCCTATCCTTTTTTTACGGCACGTGGCGGTGGGTGCAGAATTTACGACGTTGATGGTCGGAGTTATATAGACTACTGCCTTGCCTACGGGACGCTGATTCTGGGGCATGCCTCTCCGAAGATTGTGAAAGCGGTTAAGGAGCAGCTGGAGAAGGGCACGGTTTACGGCACTCCAACCGAGCTGGAAGTTAAATTTGCAAAAAAAATCGTTGAGCATGTACCGAGCGCAGAGGTCGTGCGCTTTGTGAGTACTGGCACTGAGGCGACGATGGCTGCGATAAGGCTTGCAAGAGGATATACTGGCAGGAAAAAAATAATAAAATTTGAGGGCGCATTTCACGGAGCGCACGACTACGTTTTAGTAAAAGCAGGCAGCGGGGCAACGACGCACGGTGTGCCGAATTCCCTCGGGATACCTGAAGAAACTACTAAAAACACGCTCCTTGCACCTTTCAACAGCGAGGAATCTGTTGAAAAAATATTGAAAAGAGAAAAAGATGTAGCAGCAATTATTTTGGAGCCGGTGATAGGAAATGCAGGCTGCATAATGCAGAAAGAAGGCTATTTGCAGTTTTTGAGAGAGATTACAGAAGAAAATAATGTGCTCCTGATATTCGATGAAGTGATAACCGGCTACCGCCTGTGCCTAGGCGGTGCCCAAAAATATTATAATGTTACGCCAGACGTAACAACGCTTGGAAAAATAATAGGTGGCGGGCTGCCAGTAGGCGCAGTAACTGCAAGGAGAGAAATTATGGAGTACTTTTCGCC
>JBDRDL010000086.1:0-6816 GCA_043820925.1 Methanobacteriota archaeon
ATGCGCCTCATCGTTACTTCCCAGCAGGACATCGCAGGGGTGAATATCCATAACGAACTTGCGAAGAACTTCGGCTTCGCAGCCGAGGGAGAGTTCGAGGGCAGGTCAATTTTAAAGAAGGGCGAGGTCTGGGCTATCGCTACTAAGAAAAAGCAGACGGAAGCCGAGCATCTCGACGAATTTTTTGATGCAGAATATTATGTTTTCGCTTCTCGCCACAGGAGCGAATCTAAAACAAAAACTCTCACCGTGCACGTGACCGGAAATTTAACCAGCAAGGCTTTAGTCGGCGGCAAGCCAAGGCAGCTCGCCTACTGCAACCCAAGCGCAATGAAAGCTGCGCTCCAAGAATTGCAAAGAGCAAAAATGCAGGATTATAAAGTTTCAATGGAGGCGACGCACCACGGACCAACAGGTCTCAAAAAACCAGTGCTGTTCGTCGAAGTCGGCAGCACTGAAGTTGAGTGGAATGATGCAGGGGCTGTAAGAGCGGTTGCGGGGGCAGCACTCGCAGCAGCAGGAAACAGGAAAGAGCACGAGAGCGCAGTCGGCATAGGCGGCAGTCACTACGCTCCGAAGCATACAAACGTTGTGCTGGAGAGCAGCATTGCAATTGGGCACATAATTCCTTCCTACGCAATCGATGAAATAGACAGAGATATTTTCGCTCATGCAGTTGAGAAATCCAACGCCGCATTTGGATTTCTGGACTGGAAGGGAATGAAGAAAGACCAGCGGGATAAAGTCACCGCCCTCGCAGCAGAGCTTAATCTAAAACTCAAGAGGGGGAGAGATTTGGAAAGCACGGGCATGGAGAGTTAAATTTTTGCTTTCGCTTTGTTGCTTTGCGAACGAAGTGAGCAATTCATCAGGTCTCGGCAGAGGAGTGAGGAGCAACAGCGAAGCTGGCTTGCCGAAGGCAATTGCGACGAAACGACGAATGCTGAGAAAATTACTTTTCCGGTGCCCCAGCGCAAGCTGGAGCAGCCGGAAAATCACTTTTCCGGTGCTCTCGGCAAACACCCATAAGAGTAGGGAACGAAGTTCCAGTAAATATGAATTGGTTTGGGAAAGCAAAGGAGTTTAAGGACCTTGCTTGCGGTAGGCTGTCTCCTACAGATTTTCTAGAGTTAGAGTTCTGCGAAATTCCAAACGGCTCTTATCTTCCAAAAAATATGGTGATACAGGCGACTGAAATTCCGGCCGTTTATAAAGTTCAGGACGAATACAGAGGGGAAAGCGGTCTCAGGTATTTCATGGACGGCGTTCAGAGGACAATACTCTGGCAGCACTACAACTTCGACGGTGCGCAGATACCGGTATTCCTTCACTTCTCTGGAGCAGTTATAGTCGAGAGAATCAGGGCAGACAGATTCGTTCCATTCGACGCTCTATACAGGAGCGCAGTACTCGTTCCTGCTTTCATCTATGAGAAATACAGAGGAGTAGAAGGGCTTGAAAATACAGGGGCAGAGAAATACTGGGACATAAATGAAATAAGAGCGAAAGCTAGCACGAAGTCGAGAGTTCTCAGGCAGCAGATAGAGCAAGAACTCATGCACAGGTTTCTGGCAGCTGAAAAAGAACTGTTAATAAAAGATGGAAATATATTCGGAACGATGAAGGCAAAGCAAGTAGTGGGACTGATTAAGACGCACCGCACGCTTTATTTGCAGGAAAAGTATCCCCTGGTTCAGCAGATGATATGGAACATGTCCGAGTTTTACAGAAGCATGAACTTCTCGATGCATCTCATAGAAAATGGCGCTGCAAGCCACAGAGTAAATTCATTCTATTTGCGGATACACCAGCCCAGCTACCCGGAAATGGGTCTGCTGAGAATAGAGTACAACAGAGAAATAGATGTAAACGAGCTCTCCTCCTGGCTGATAGCAGAGCGCTGCATCAGGGCGAACTGCCCCAGGTGGGACAGGCAGATATATCCGATTCAGGTCTGCGAGGATTATCTGAGAACGCAGATTCCTCCCTCTCACCAAATACAGGCTGTTGTTAAGTCGTTTTGAGGCAGAGTATGAAGGCAATAGGAACGGTTCTGGGAACAAGAAACAAGCCAAACACTCCAAATGAGTTCCACTTCTGGATACCCCAGGATGAAGAGAGCGTTGCGATTGGCTCGATGGTAAAGGTAAGTGAGGAGGAAGTATTTGGGATAGTGGATAAAATGGAGAGCTACTCGGACGTGGACGATTTTCTGCTGCACCAGCTTTCAAGGGGGGGAAATCCAGAAATAGAAGCTCCAAATAAGGAGCAGTCGATAATAGTTTGCAGGGCAAGAGTTCTGAAGCAGGATGCAGACAGACCTCTGAGAGAAGGGCTCGTTTATTATCCTTCCAAGAAAGAGCTTGAGGGTCTGTTCAACGTTGAAGGATGCAGCATTCCATTCGGAGTTTTTGTCAATACTGACGGAGCGCAGATTCCGGTAAAGGTGGACGAGAGGTATTTGTTAGGCTATGAGGGTGCCCATGTAAATATTTCAGGAATGTCCGGGTTGGGCACAAAAACTTCTGCATTTCTGTTTATTCTGAGCTCGGTATTTGCGCACTCAAAAGACAGCGTAGCCTGCATAATTTTTAACATAAAGGGGGACGATTTGCTCTATGTAAACGAGAGCTCGGTGCTCACAGAAAGCGACAGAGAGGAGTATAAGATATGCCGAATAGAGCAGAAAGGATTTAATGCAAGATTTTTTGCACCTGCGAGCGTGTCAGGAGTAAGCTCGCTGAGAGATGACATAGAGATATTCAGGTGGGGATACAGGGAGATAGAGGAATACATTCCTTCACTTCTGAGGGCAGGAGACCAGGACCAGAAGGAGAAGCTCGACACGGCATTCTATGACCTGAAGAGAATGGCGAGGGAAAGAGGTCTGGCATCATTTTCCGAGATACTCGAGTTCATGAGGGGGGAGCTTCTTCCAGAGGAGAAGGGATGGGCAGATTTAATAAAAGGGAGCTACAAGGCAACCTGGGGGAAGCTTTACAACCAGATGAAGGGATTTGAGAATAAGTACGAGGGGCTGATTACAAGCTATTCGAATGAAGTTGTAGAGCTCCCTTACAGCGAAATAAAGGACAGAGAGGTGTGGGTTGTGGATATTCAGCAGCTAAGTTTTTATTCGAGAAAATTGGTCTTCGAGAAAGTAATATCAGAATTCGTGGAAAGGCTGGAGAGCAAAAGGCTGAAGGTTAACAAGCTAATTCTTTTCATGGATGAGCTGAACAAGTACGCCCCTGCGCAGCATTCTCCTGACGTTGCTTCTCTCAAGGCTAAGCTGATAGACATAAGCGCTAGAGGGAGAAGCATAGGAATGTCGCTCTTTGGAGCAGAGCAGTTTAAGTCCAAGGTAGAGCCAAATATAATAGGAAACATCTCCACAGACATTTACGGGAAAACGAAAGAAGCCGAGCTGGGCGAGCCTATTTATAAGGAATTTTCAGAGGAGATAAAAGGGAAGATAAGGAGATTCAAAAAAGAAGATAAGCTGCTGAGTCACGAGCTGCACGACGCTCCAATATTTATTAAGATGCCCAGACCGCCCTGCATGCTCGGCTCTGATAGGATAAAACTGAACAAGGTAAAAAGTATTGCGATTTAAAGGCGAAGAGTTTTTATTCGAGGCTATGATTGTAGTATCCCGAAATAATGTTCGTCTCGGAAATAAAGTAAGCTCTGCGAATAATGCAGAGCTCATGAAAAAACTTAATCAGAGGAAGATTAGGTGGATATGTCGTATCGCCAAGATACAGAAGATAGCTTCCTAATATCCCTTCTTTCTGGGTCGAACATCATGTATTATAATCACTTTCTCATTTTCAAAACTTCATAAGTAACCCTCCAATCCCCAAGTCTAACCCTAAAGGCCATTGAGTATCCCTTAAGCTTCTTTACATCGTAGCCAAAAGGGACGAAAGAGTATTGCAGGGTTTCAAAAAGTTCCAGACATCTGCCTTCTATATGCCCTGGCGCTTTCTTTAATGCTCTCTGTGTTGATTTCGGGATGACAACCTCAAACATTAAATCACATTTTTAAGCTCGGAGAGCCTGACATATTCACCTTTCTTATATTCCTGCCTTCCTCTCTCTATCGCCTTTATATCCTCTTCATCCGGCTTTATTTCTGGCACGAGTATATCTTTTATTTCGCGGATTTCTTCCCTCATAAGCCTTATCTCTGTCAGGAGGTCTTTCAATGTCGTGCTCATCTCATACACCTACTGTAATACTGAAGATTAACATATTTAAAGTTGTGTGTTTCTCCCCCTCAAATTTCACAATTGCGTACCAGTTTGAGTAGTTGCAAGTTGGGAGTTGGTCTATGATATACCTTTCGAAGGGAAGAGTTTTTATTCGAGATCGAATAGAGGTATGGATAGACGAAGTACTTCATATATTCTTCCAAATTGGCAGTATAGACGAAATATTGCAGATATGAAGGAGTTATACGCCATATTACAATAGAAGTGTGATCAAATGGATTCGAATGTGATAGCAGCGGTAATTGGTGCTGTAGCTACCATCGTTGGTGCAGTAATTGGAGCCCTTTTAGCTAGATCTGATTTTCTTGATAAGCTATTCCGTGGGAGCAAGTTCACGAGTATAACTGGCAAATGGGAATCAACATGGATGGATTTGAATGACACTGAAAAGACAACCCATCGTGAAAATTTCGTAATCACCCGTCAGAAAGGATCTAGGATTTACGGCTATATTACTATGGAGGAGGAGCCAGATAAGAGATGGGAATTTGAAGGTAACTTCAGCGGGCGATTTTTACAACTGTTCTACTATCCTCAAAGGATGCAGAAGACAAATTGTTCCTTGACTACGGTTGTTATTTCTTTGATATGCTCGGTGATGGGACTTTTGTTGGTTACTCGGTGGGATTTGATTGGCAAGAGAACACAACAGATGTATCCAAACATAAATTAAGAAGAGTGAGATGATATACTTATGGTCATACGGTGTATAACCCAGCATAAAAGGTTCGTGCCTTACGGCACTTACCCAAATTCCGCCTTCGGCGGAACTTCTTTTAGCCGCGGACCGTTAGGCGAAAGCCTCACTTCGGGGCGCAAAATATAAAATATACTGTGAAAGGAGGCGAGTTAAAAATGAATGAATTGTTTGATTTAACAGGAAAAGTAGCGATAGTTACTGGGGCGAGCAGAGGCTTGGGGAGGGCTATGGCTGTTGGTTTGGCAGGAGCAGGAGCAAATGTCGTTGTTACAGATGTTTTGGATACATCAGAGACTGTTGAGGAGATAAAGAAATTGGGAGGGAAAGCGATAGGAATAAAGGCTGATGTAAGCAAAAAAGGGGATGTTGAAAGAATGGTCCAGCAAACGATAGAGAAATTTGGCAGGGTTGGTATTTTGGTAAATAATGCAGGTATTTTTAGAATGGCACCAGCAGAAGCGATGAAAGAAGAAGACTGGGATAAAGTTATTGCTGTTAATCTTAAAGGGCAGTTTCTCTGCGCTCAAGAAGTTGGAAAGCGGATGATAAAACAAAAATCTGGAAAAATAATTAACATGGCAAGTGTTGCTGGTAAACTTGCTTTTGCTCAATCTGCTGCTTATAATGCGAGCAAGGCAGGAATAATTTTGATGACAAAAACTTTAGCTGTGGAGTGGGGAAAATATAATATTCAGGTTAACGCTATTTGCCCAGGCGTATTTGCTACAGCAATGACAGAGAATTTTCTTAAAGATAAGAATTTTCTTCAAATGATAAAGACAAGAGTGCCGTTAGCAAGATACGGAGAGCCAGAAGAATTAGTTGGGGCAGTAATTTACCTTGCTTCCAACGCTTCAGACTATATGACAGGTCATGCGTTAGTAATTGACGGAGGATGGACAGCAGGGTTGTAAGGATTAAAAGTTACACATAGCTACTGTTTTAGAAATATTTAAATACGTAAGGCGGAGATTATTTGTTGGAGGCATTCACTTGGAAGTTGCAGAGGCTGTTAAAAAGAGCAAGTTCGGAACTTCGATTCCCAAGGTAGAACTGGACGAAGAGCTGGAAAAAATACTTGCCAAGGCAAGGGCAAGAATCGTAGTCATCGGCACGGGAGGAGCAGGAAATAATGCAATGAGCAGGCTCATGGAAGTCGGCATAGAGGGCGCAGACACGGTGGCGGTTAACACAGACGCCCAGGATTTGCTCTACACTTACGCAAAGAAAAAGGTACTAATCGGCAGAGAGCTCACCGGCGGCCTGGGTGCAGGAAGCATTCCGCAGATTGGCGAGGAAGCTGCAAAGGAGAGCGAGAACGACCTGAAGGCAGTGATGGACGGCGCTGACTTGGTTTTCATCACCTGCGGCCTGGGCGGGGGCACAGGTACTGGAAGCGCACCAGTCATAGCTAACATTGCCCAGAAGTTAGGAGCGCTTTCGGTTGCAATTGTAACCTTCCCGTTCGCAATGGAAGGCAACCGCAGGAGAACCAATGCGGAGATGGGGCTGGAGAAGCTAAGAAAGGAGAGTGACACGGTAATTATAATACCCAACGACAAGCTGCTGGAGATAGCTCCAAATCTTCCTTTACCAGCTGCTTTTAAGGTAGCGGACGAAATTCTCGTAAGGGCTGTCAAAGGAATTGCAGAGCTCATAACCAAGCCCGGATTGATAAACCTGGACTTCGCAGATGTTAGAGCTGTTATGGAGGGCGGCGGGGTTGCGATGATTGGCATGGGGGAAAGCGACACAGAAAACAGGGCAGCAGAAGCGATAGACAAAGCAATTAACAGCCCCCTGCTCAGCGTGGATATAACTGGTGCAAAAGGTGCGCTC
>JBDRDL010000087.1:0-2464 GCA_043820925.1 Methanobacteriota archaeon
CTACGGCTGGTGCGGAAGAGGCTTGGCGATGCGTGCTCATGGAATGGGAGCGAACATTATAATTACTGAAGTCGACCCCCTCAAAGCTCTTGAGGCTGTGATGGACGGGTACAGAGTTATGCCCATGGGCGAGGCTGCAAAAGTCGGCGATATTTTCGTCACGGTAAGCGGAGATACAAGTGTCATTCGAACAGAGCACTTCAAGCTAATGAAGGACGGTGCAATTCTTGCTAATAGTGGGCACTTCAACGTCGAGATAAGCATTCCTGATTTGGAAAAGCTCTCAAAAGGAAAAAGGAGAGTCAGAGATTTTGTTGATGAATATACGCTTAAAGATGGGCGACGCATCTATCTCCTCGGAGAAGGTCGCCTGATAAACCTCGCAGCCGCAGAAGGTCATCCAGCTAGCGTTATGGACATGAGCTTCGCAAACCAGGCGCTCTGCGCAGAGTATATCAAAAAAGAAGGAAAAAATCTAAAGCCGAAGGTTTATCCGGTGCCAGAAGAAATAGATAAAGAGGTAGCGAGGCTTAAGCTTGAGAGCATGAATGTTAAAATAGACAGGCTTACGAAAGAGCAGAAGAAATACCTGAGCAGCTGGGAGATGGGGACGTAGACCCTAAACACTTCCAATCTCTATCTTCCTTGCTCCCCTGAGTTTTATTTCAAGCGTGTCGCCGATTTCATAGCCCATTGAATCGACGAGCTTTTTCGGCAGGCGCAGCGCATAGGAGTTGCCTGTCTTGGTTATTTTTCCTTCCAGTTTTTCTTTTTTGAGCTTTTTTAGCGTTAGAACGTAATTGGCGTCAGCAGGATTGATGTACTTCTCTCCACAGGAGCATTCCCAGCCCCGAACAGCGTAACCAGAGAGATTCATATTTCTGACTGGCGTAGCCCACTTGCCGCAGGCGCATCTAATTTTGGATTCTTCCAATTTTTCCTTCAGCCTATGTGTTTTATCAGCCATACGCTACCGCCTATCCAAGTGGAATATGCTTCTACTGCCACGATTCTAATGATTTTTCCTTTCTTTCTGATGCATTTTTCTATCGTGCCTCTTGCCCTTTTTGACTTTGAGCAATCGTATCCTCGCTCCAAAATTTCAACAACGTCGTCCAGAGTAAATTTTCCTTCTATTTCTCTCGCAGCGTGATAGGAAGGAACTACGGGTTTGCCTTTCCACTTTGGGTATATCTCTTCCATGCCCTTAACCTTATAAATATTTTTTGTAATTACATAAAATAATTACATTTTGGGGGATTTTATACGATGTCTTCTAGGAAATCGCAATGATATATAGGTTGGGCAAGAGCGGTGGAAAAGTAAAACAGGGCGACGTACCATTTTTTTCGTGCACATTTTACAATATTTGTATACATTGTGAACTCTTTTTCTTTCAAACATGGCACTAATTTCGACTCGCCTGCCACCCGAAATGAAGAGAGAAATAGAGTGGTACGCGAAGAAAGAGAAAGTTGGCAAGACGGTGGCGATTAGAAAGGTTTTGGATAAAGGACTTAAGGAGATTAAATTAGAGCATGCGCTTGAGGAGTACAGGAAAGGCAAGATTACGCTATGGAGGGCTGCTTCTGTAGCAGGTGTCTCGCTCTGGGAGATGCTCGACATCGTTAAGGAAAAGAAAATTCCAGTACCATATACCCTCGAAGATTTGAAAGAGGACATCGCTGCGGCATTTGGGAAGTAGGTAAAATGCGTGCCGCTGTAAGCAACGCAACACCGCTGATGTACCTAGCGAAAATCAGGAAGATAAACCTTCTGAGGAAATTTTTCGATAAAATTTACATTCCTTCCGAAGTTTTTGCAGAAGTCGTAACAGAAGGAAAAAGGCTCAATCGAAAGGAGATTTTTCTCATCGAAAATTTAATTAGAGACGACTTCATCGAAATCAGGGAAGTTGAGAAAAGCCCTGAAATAAAGTCGCTTCATGAGGGCGAGGCAAAGGCAATTGCTTTGTGCAGAGAATTGCGGTTGAAGATAATTCTAATCGACGATAAGGAGGGATACGAGTTTTCAAAGCTGTTAAATCTCAGCCCATTAAGAACCACCGCACTATTATTGAGATTTTATAAAGAAGATTTTTTCAGCTATAAAGAATTCTGCGATGCTGTTTTAAAACTAAGTGAAGAAGGCTATTTCTTGAGCGCTAAAGTTTACGAAGAACTGATAAAAATTGCGAGGGCAAAAAGTAAAGTATTTATATCCTCTATCTGATGTAAAAACCATGTGCAGAAACTACCAGAATAACCTGTGCATCGCAAACAACAATAAAAAGTGCCTGCACGAAGAGGAAGGTGCCACGCTGGAGCAGGGGAAGTGCGAGCTGCATGGCGAGTATGACGTCTGGCAGCTGAGCGATAAGGTATTAGTATCAAATACTGGCGTTGAGCCTGCTGGTAATAAAGGCGCTTTAGCTTATGGTGTCAATTTTTTGACTGCTGATGAG
>JBDRDL010000088.1:0-43266 GCA_043820925.1 Methanobacteriota archaeon
CTATAAATCACCAGCAGGTAACTTTCTTTCATACATGAACTTCGATTTTGGACGCCCTTTATGAGTTGGACGACAAATGAGAGAAAAGTTAAGTTAGTTAGCATATTAGAATTATTGCTCTTCGTATTAGGCGTATTTTCCAATAATGCGAACATTGCTTTCGCATTAAGTGGTGAGCCTGGTGGACAAAGCTCAGGTAGTTCAGACGGAGCAGGTGAAGCAAAGCCCGAAATCGATAAAAACAATGCCACGACTATAACCTTCGATAGGGAATTGTCTGGAGACAAAGTTGGGCAGCACAAGGCACCTCCTCTTTCTTTGGTTGGCATGAAAATCACAGCAACAACTTCCAGCCCAATCGAGAATGGAGTTCTAATCGATTACTATCCAGTGGAATGGACGATAAGCGATGCGAATAGTGGGAATGTTAGCCCATATAATACTATATATAATAAGATAGAGTGGAACGTTGGCACGGTTAACGAAAGCGTTTCTCAGAGTTATGTGGTATTTTCCCCGCAAAGAACTCTGCCACCAACAAAGTATTATTTCTTTTCAGAATTTTCAGGTAAGCGAAGCGATGCCTGGATGGTAATAGTTTCTGATCCAAGTCCAGCACTTATATTATTCTGGGATGGTGATACCATTCCTTCAGGATGGACATGCATTTCTTGTGTTCCTGGGGATCCTTTCTACCAAAGATTTCCAAGAGGTAATGATACATATGGTATTACAGGAGGTTCTGCTCACACTCATACACTTTCTTGGGTTTCTACTACAGGACCTTCTGCTATCGCACAGTATGATGATTCAGGAGGAACAACAAATTACTCTTCTTCTGTTCATATTCATGGCTTAGCATCTTACACTGTTTCAGAAGTATTGCCACCTTACAGAAACTTAAAAGTAATTAGGTATGATGCTGGAATTCCTTCAACCCTGCCAGCAGGAGTAATAGCTATTTTTAACACAACTTCTCTGCCATCTGGATGGACTGCATATGCTTTACAAGATAATTATTTTGCAAGGGGCGAAGGAGCAATAGCTACAGGTGGTTCTAATACTCATAGTGTGAGTGTTACATCTGCTGCAAATACAACATCAATAGACATAGCTAAGGCAGCTTCAGCAACTGGTGAACTGTTAAACCATACACATACAGGAAGTGGAACGTCAGGCTCTGCCAGTAGGCTTCCACCTTATATAGAAGTTGTATTTGCAAATGCAAGCTCTGATACTTCAATACCGAACGGAATGATAGCAATGTTTAATGAAACTCCTTCGGCCGATTGGGAAGTAGTATCAGCAAGCGGCAAGCCATTCTATCTTAATTTTTTAAAAGGAAATTCAACTGCCTATGGAGCTACAGGTGGCGCTGAAACACATAATCATTCGAATCTTAACGTTACTCTTAGTGCCACTACTAATACATTTTCAACAGCTGATGTAGCACCACTAGAGGTAGGAGCCGATGTTGCTCATACTCACACTATGACAGTTTCATTTTCAACAAATAGCACTATACCTCCTTACATAAGCGTTATTTTTGCATATAAAAAACCAGACACAACCCCCCCAACGGTTGCTGTGCAGAGCCCCACAAACACTACATATGATGTAGCCAGCGTCTGGGTGAACGTAACCCTCAATGAGGACACAGGTAATGTAACAGCCCAGTTGGATGCTGCAACGAATTACTCCCTTGCAAACAGCTCTGGCAACTGGAACTACTTGCTCACAGTGAGCGATGGAGCGCACAACGTAAGAATCTTTGCCAACGACAGCTCTGGTAACATGAACAGTAGCCAGATAGTTTACTTCACCGTCGTGGCTGATAACCCTCCGTATCGGGTTGACATTCAGTTCCCGGCTAATAACACCTGGAATGCCTCTGCAACCATTAACGTTGGTGTCTTGGTTGCGGATGACAGAGGCTTCACCAACCTTACGCTACGCAATGCAAGTGCTGTGTTAGCCTATAACTCCTCGGCAGTTGTTAACGGCTCTGTTAACGTTTTGACCTATGCCTTCCCGGCTGACGGAATATATTTGGTTTATGCCAATGCGACTGACAATGCAACGACTCCCCAGTCTAATAGGAGCGTTAACTGGACGGTTAAGATTGATGCAACTCCGCCAAGGTGGTATGATAGGAATCAGCATGTCTCCAGTCTGTACAAAGGTGAAGACGCAAAAGTTTATGCGAGGTGGGCTGACAATGTACAATTGGCAAATGCGACATTATCGCATAATGCCTCTGGTTCTTGGGCGAATGTCTCAACTATTTATTTAGGCGGAGTTAATACTTGGTCGAACTTTACCATTAACACATTAACAACTTGGACTCCGGGTATCAAGACCTGGAAGATCTACGCCAACGATACAGTAGGCAACGAGAATGTTACCGACGAAAAGTCATTCGAGCTCTGGGGCTGGTCAAACATAAGCTGGATAGCTCCTGATGATGGTACTTACTCGCTGGGAACTACGGTAAAACTGGTAGCACAGGTTAGGGATGCCAACTCCTCTGCGGCAATAGGGAATTATACCGTTGAATTCTATAACGTAACCGCTACGACTGCGACATACCTGGGTCAAAATAATACGAATTCCAGCGGCTATGCTGTATGGTACTGGAATACATCCGGACTGGCAAAAGGGACATATTATCCTAAGGCGAATATTACCAATAACGCCACTATGTATTACAACGCCTCTGCTGACAACCGAGACAACACAACCATAACATTGGTTACCGACATAACACCTCCGGGAATAAACATAACCTCGCCAAGGAACGAAACTTACTATGTTAATTCGGTTGATCTGAACTATTCTGTAAACGAGACAACCTCATGGGAAGGCTACAGCCTGGATGGACGGGCAAACGTAACATTGACTGGTAATACGACTCTGATGAACATAGGAAACGGCAGTCACAATGTGACGGTCTACGCAAACGATACCGCTGGAAACATGGGCTCAAGCATGGTCTGGTTCACGATAAGTGTTTCAGACATAACACCTCCAACCATAACAATAACAAACCCGGCGAATGAGACTGAGATAAATATATTAAATGACACAGTCACTGGTACCGTCACTGATGACGTGGGGATAGCTCAGATAACTCTGGCACTCAATGGCACCGTTGTGCACACATGGAGCAGTGCAGGGGATTTCAGCAAAAAGGTAAATTACACCGCCAACGCAAGTGCCGAGATAACCGTAACGGCAAAAGATACATCGGAGAATATCGCCTCGAAGACTATCGTTGTGGAGGTCCGTCCAAGAATGGTAAGCAAACCTGTTACAACGACTGCGAATGTGCCAGAGGTCATTGACGTCAAAAACGAGACCAATACGATTATAACTCTTACCACTGTGCAGGCAGTAAGCGGCACCATAAACGTGACAGCATGCACAAATACATCTGCTGTAGGGGTTGATTCTATGTCTAGCTATGGTCTTGCCCAAAATCAGCATTCTTTGAATAAATACATCAAGATAAACGTGAGCGACAACCTAAATGCCACCAGTGGGAATATCTCGTGGGTGATCACCAAGCTATACTATAGCGATGCAGACCTTGATAGGACTGGAGATGGAGATGCGAATGATCCTAGCGACATAAATGAGCAATCGCTAAAATTGTACTGGTACTGCCCCAATTGCACCGGCAACCAAAAATGGTTCCCGGTAAATAAAGGCAATGTCTTGGTTTCAAAAGGTGGTCCAGTAGTTTATGAGGCAGACGTCGACATGACCAACAATTACGTCTGGGCAAATCTATCGCATTTCAGTGTTTATGGTTTGGCAGGGGATGAAAGAGGAGAAGAAGTAGGGGTAGTACCTGGTGCTGGAGGCGGTGGTGGAGGTGGGGGCGGAGTCGTCCCAGTTGCCCCGCCGGCATTAAAAGAAGGGGTCAATATTTTAACACCTCCTTTAATGGAAAAGATCATGGATGAACGCAACTTAAGGGGCAAACCTTTCTGTGATGCACCGTTGCCCCTTGCAGCACCGATGATCTTGGTAGGAGAATATCCGGTGCCGACCAGTCCATTGATCCAAGGCACTTTAGTCTATCCTGTAAAGTCAGTGCTCAAGCCTTCGAATGCTGTTCGAGGAGCCACCGTGGTCGATCTCGGCGCAGTAAATGAGATGTACGATATTGCAGCAGAGAAGGTTTTAAGGAAATACGCCTTTGCAAGCGCCATCATTATTGCAAGGGGCGATAATCCCGTCGACTCTATGGCAGCAATAGCCTATGCCAAGCAAAAAGACTTACCAATATTGTTGACGAGACCAAATGAGTTACCTGAGCCAACTCTAAATGCGATACAAAACCTAAAACCAAACAAGATAATAGTAATCGGTGGTCCTATGGCGGTTTCTACAAAGGTTGAAAATCGGCTTAAAGAAATAGCTTATGTGGAGAGGATATGGGGTGAAACAAGGCACGAGACAACAGTAGAGATAGCCAGTAAAATAGACAATTTTGACACAATCGTTATAACAGGTGGAGAGAACCCGAGTGTAGATGCCCTTATCGTTGCGGCAGAGTACGGGGCACCGTTATTATACGTTACGGGCTCGAATGTCCCGCAGAGGGCAGAGGAGTTTATAGTGGAGCACAAGACAACCAAAGTGGTGATAGTCGACGTTGATAGGAAGGTATCCACAGAGATACAGGTACTGATGGCTCTTCCGAGATTCCTAACAAGGCACGAGACCGTTAAAAAACTATATCAGATTGGCACAGAACTTTTGGGATAAAGGGTGTTATCTTTTTGAAAGTTACAGTTAAAACAGATAAAAAATCTATGGTTGAGATTAGAGACAGAGCCACAATCAACGATCTTCTCGAGCAGTTAGGCATAAACAGGGAAACAGTCATTGTCAGACGAAACAAGGAGATTTGTCTAGAGGAAGAGCTTCTCAAGCCTAACGATTTCGTAGAAATCATAAAGGTCGTAACCGGTGGTTAGATGCGGTGCGATAAGTGCGAGAAGACGGCAATTTATGCGAGGCGCTACAGCGGGCAGAGATTCTGCGGAGAGCATTTTTTGCAGTACTTCGAGAATAAAGTCAGGAAGACTATTCAGAAGTACAAAATGATTGAGAGAGGAGATAGGCTCGGCGTCGCAGTAAGCGGCGGCAAGGACAGCATCACAACGCTCTCCATTCTCAATGAGCTTGCGAAAATTGAGATTTGCGCTATTGCTGTGGATGAGGGAATTAGAGGCTATCGGAGTTCTACTATAAAGAGTGCAAGCTTGTTTTGCTCCGAGCAAAACATCCCCCTGCATATCGTTTCTTTTAGGAAGAGGTTCGGGGCAACGCTGGATAAAATAATGAGGCAGGAAAAAGTAAATGCGTGCACCTACTGCGGGGTTCTGAGGAGAAGGTTGCTAAGCGAGAAAGCGAGAGAGCTGGGTTTAGACAAGCTCGCAACCGGTCATAATCTGGACGACGAAGTTCAGGCTATAATGATGAACTATATCAGGGGCGATATTGAGAGATTGCTCAGATTGAGTCGCTCAGTGCTAAATAAGAAATTCATGCCACGAATTAAGCCTCTTTCAGAAATGCCTGAGAAAGAGGTTGCTCTGTATGCGCTTCTTCGTGATTTCAAGGTAAGCTTTGCGGAGTGTCCTTATTCGCTCGGCACTTTTAGAGCCAGCATAAGAGATTTCATAAACGAGCTTGAAAAAAACAATGCGGGCATAAAGTTCTCAATACTAAAAGGCTATCAGAAGTTACTCCCTTACTTAGAATTAAAAGCAGCGATGCATGAATGCGAGATATGCGGCGAGCCTACCTCGCAGAAGATTTGCAAAACGTGCTTATTAGTGAAAATGTTTATTTAAGCTTTTAAAAATGAACTGATGAGGTATCTAAATTGGGAAGAAGAGCGCATCATCCCAGGCGTGGCTCCCTCGGATACAGCCCGAGAAAGAGAGCTGCAAGAGTCGTTCCGAGAGTTAGGTCTTGGGTAAAGGAAGATGAAGTAAGAATGCAGGGCTTCAGCGGATACAAGGCTGGCGTTACGCATGTTGCCATGGTTGACGACTATCCAAACAGCCTTACATACGGAGAAGAAGTCACGGCGGCGGCTACTATCGTTGAAGCGCCGCCGATGAAGGTCTGCGGGGTTCGTTGCTATGGCGAGGATACGCACGGCTTGAAAGTCTTGGGCGAAGTATGGAGTCCTGATGCTGTGAAAGATTTAGCAAAAGTTTTCCAGATTAAAAATTTTAAAAACAAGTTAGAAGACCTTCAGGGAGCTATGGACAGGGCGAAGGAACTCAGGCTAATCGTTCATACCCAGCCGATGCTGAGCGCATTATCCAAAAAAACACCTGAAATTATGGAATATCCTGTTTCAGGTACTCCGGCTCAGGCGCTGGAATATGCAAAAAAAGTTTTTGGAAAGGAAATTAAAGTGAGCGACGTTTTCGGGGAAGGAGAAATCGTGGACACGATAAGTATAACTAAAGGGAAGGGATTTCAGGGCGCTCTGAAAAGATGGGGGACAAAACACCTTCCGAGGAAAACAAGGAAAGGAAGGAGAACTGTAGGAACGCTTGGCCCCTGGCATCCTGCAGCGATGATGTGGACAGTTCCGACAGGCGGGCAGATGGGCTATCACCAGAGAAGTGAAATCAACAAAAGAATATTAAAAATAGGCAGCGGAGATATTACGCCTAAGGGAGGATTTCTAAATTACGGCGTTGTTAAGGGAGATTATATAATTTTGCGGGGCTCGGTTGCAGGTCCCAGAAAAAGGTTAATAAGGCTTAGACCTGCGGTTAGACCTCCCAAGAGAAAATTCGAGAAACCGCAGCTAACTTACATCAGCAGGGAGTCAAAGCAGGGTGCGTAAAATGAGCCCTTTTAAAAAAAGCCCTCGGGTGAGCAAGTACAACAGTGGGTGAAGACCGAGGAGAAATGAATGAAATGAAATTTCGACGAAGGGATTCAAAATGAAAGTTAATGTTTATTCTTTGAAAGGCAAAGTGGTTAGAAAAATAGAACTGCCGAGGGTTTTTGGAGAAGAAATAAGACCGGATTTGATTAAGAGAGCTGTTCTCGCTGCGCAGTCAGCACGCTACCAGAGGCACGGCGTGGACTGGTTTGCAGGCAAGCGAACCTCTGCATTCTCCTGGGGACCAGGGCACGGCGTTTCTAGAGTTCCGAGGGTTAAGGGGAGCAGGCATCCTGCCGGAGGTAGAGGAGCAATAGTACCGCAGGCAGTCGGCGGCAGGGAAGCACATCCGCCGGTAGTCCAGAAAAAAGTTATAGAGAAGATAAATGCCAAAGAGAGGCAAAAAGCTATTGCCTCTGCACTCGCTGCAACTGCTGTAAAAGAACTTGTGCAAAAAAGAGGTCATGCCATTGCTAATGTGCCGCAGATACCTCTGGTTGTGGAGGATGGGTTAGAAAGCATCAAAACAGCCAAGGAAACAAGAGAAATTTTCGAGAAGCTTGGACTCTGGGAGGATGTGCTCAGAGCCAAACAAAGGAATATTCGAGCTGGAAAGGGCAAGATGAGGGGAAGGAAATACAAGAACAGGAAGAGTGCCTTGCTTGTCGTTGCCGAAGACAGGGGCATTAAACTCGGAGCGAGAAATCATCCGGGCATAGACGTTGTCAGGGTTGAGAACTTAGGAGTTGAGCATTTGGCGCCCGGAACGCACTTCGGAAGGCTGGTAGTTTATACGAAGGCTGCGATACAAAAGCTGGGAGAGAGATTTAAATGATTATAATCCATCCAGACGTTACTGAAAAGTCAATGAAGTTAGTCGAGTCAGAAAACAAGCTCGTGTTTGTAGTTTCGAGAGAAGCGAGTAAAAGTGAGATTAAAACTGCTGTAGAAAAGTTGTATGAAGTTAAGGTAGCTGATGTTAATACTTCTATAACTCCGAGAGGAGTAAAGAAGGCTTATATTAAGCTGACTCCGGAATACAAGGCAGAAGAGGTTGCCACGAGAATGGGAATCTTCTAATCTCAGCACGTCGTCGCAACTTCGCTATCGCTTGTTGCTCCTAGTGCCGAGACTCAGAGTTGCACTTGCTACGCAAGTGTGGTGCAACGGGTCAAGACACGACGAGGAGCGAATGAAATGAGCTCCGAGGAAGTGGATTGAGGTGGATTGAAATGGGAAAGAGAATAACTGTTCAGAGAAGAGGAAAAGGAACTTCGGTGTACAAAGCACCGTCTCACAGATATATAGGTGAGGCGAAGTATAGAGTGTATGACAGCAGGGAGAAGGAAGGAGTCGTTAAAGGTAGGGTGCTTGATATAATCCCTAATCCAGCAGCGAGCGCACCAGTCGTCGAGGTGCAGTTTGAGGACGGAGAGAAGAAATTGCTGCTTGCTTCAGAAGGCATCAGCGTGGGGAATGAGATATTCTGCGGGTCTGCGGCACAAGTGGCGCAGGGCAATATTTTACCTTTATCCAAAATACCTGAGGGAACTCCAATCCACAACATAGAAAATAAACCCGGCGATGGAGGCAGATTTGTCCGCTCTTCAGGAGCCTATGGTTTGCTGATAGCCCATGAGGCAGATAAAAGCGTGGTGCAGCTGCCTTCAGGAGAGTTGAAATCCATAGATTCGAGATGCAGGGCTACGATTGGAATAGTGGCTGGCGGAGGCAGGAGAGACAAACCTATATTAAAGGCTGGAAAGATGTGGCACATGCTCAAACCTAAAGCAAAGTACTGGCCGATAGTAAGGAAAGTTAAAATGAATCCTGTTGCGCATCCGCACGGCGGCGGCTCGGGACACCCTGGTAAACCTACGTGCGTTTCTAGGTCAACCCCGCCAGGAAGAAAAGTTGGGTTAATCGCAGCCAGAAGAACAGGGAGAAAGTAAAATGGTCGGTCAAGAGCGACTGAGCAGCGAGTATAACGAGCTGCGAACGAGGGATTGAAATGGTTAAAAAATTCACATATAGAGGTCATGCCCTAGAAGAGCTTCAAGCAATGCCGAATGACGAGTTCATGAAATTGCTGCCTTCGAGGCAGAGGCGAAGCCTGCTCAGGGGAACATCAGAGGCGCAGAAGAAACTCTTTGAAAAAATGAAGAAAACCAAAAAAGGTGCAACAGTTAAGTTGAGAACTCACTGCAGGGATATGGTCATTCTACCAGATATGGTTGGACTGGTTTTCGAGGTTCACAACGGAAAGGAATTTCTAAGGGTGGAGATTCAGCCCGAAATGATTGGTCATTATCTCTCGGAATTTGCGCTCACGAGAAAGAGAGTCAAGCACGGAGCTCCAGGCATGGGAGCTACGAAGTCCAGCTTGTACATACCTCTCAAATAGGTGGAATAAAATGGACTACTCCTTTAAACTAAAAGATGAAACAAAGATTGCGAGAGCGATCGGCAGCGAAATAAGAGTTTCTCCCAAATTCTCTGCAGAAATTTGCAGGGAGATAAAGGGCAAGAAACTGGACAAGGCGAGAGAATTTTTACAGGACGTAATTGCGATGAAAAGAGCGGTAGCTTTAAAGAGATACAAAAAAGGAGTTGCTCACAGGAAAGGCTTGAGGAAGGCTTATGCAGGTAGATACCCTGTAAAGGCAGCTTCCCGCATTCTAAAAGTTTTAAATGCTGCGCAGGCGAATGCAGAGTACAAAGGTCTCAGCGCTGAAAAATTGTACATAAAGCACATAGCAGCGCAGAGAGGCAGGATAATAAGAGGAATTCTTCCAAGGGCGTTTGGAAAGGCGTCAGCTCATAATACTCCTACTTCAAATATCGAGGTCATGCTGGAGGAAAGGTGAGAGTTTGGCTATTGAGAGAAAATTCGTCGCAGACAACATAAGGAAATTAGAGATTAAGGAATTCCTGAAGGGAGAGTTAGGTAGAGCAGGCTGCGGCGAGATAGACATTCAAAGGACGCCACTCGGCACGAGAGTAATGGTTAATGCCCAGAAGCCTGGCCTGGTAATTGGCAAAAAAGGAGCTGCAATAAGAAAGCTTACGAATATTTTAAAAAAGAAGTATGGGATTGACAATCCACAGATAGAGGTCAACGAGCTTCAGGTAGCTGAGCTGAATGCGCAGGTTATGGCGGAGAGCGTAGCATCCATGCTCGAGCGCGGCATTCACTTTAGAAGAGCTGCATATACTGTACTGCGAAGGATAATGGAGGCAGGGGCCAGAGGAGCAGAAATAGAAATCTCGGGCAAGCTTACTGGAGAGAGAGCCAAGTCAGTAAAATTTACAGACGGCTACCTGAAGCACTGCGGCGAGCCTGCTATTCTCTACGTAAGGCATGGGATAGCAGAGGCTGCTCCAAAGCCAGGGATTATGGGAGTCAAAGTGAAGATAATGCCGCCCGGAGTAAAGCTTCCGGACGATATAGAGCTGGTCGGCGAGGAAGAAAGGGCAGAAAGGAAGAAACTGAAAGTTGGAGAGGGGATAGAGGAGCTGGTAGCAAAAGTTGAGGAAGAGCTGGAAGTAGTCGGTGAAAAAGAAGCTCCAAAAACAAAGAAAATCAAACCAGAGAAAGTAAAGAGAAAGAAGACAAAGAAGATAGAAGAAGTCGTAGAAGAACCAGAGGAGCTGGAGATAAGCGAGGAAGAAACAGAACATGGCGATACTAAGAAGTGAAGAAATTCAGGATTTGTCCATCGAAGAAATGAATGAAAAGCTTGCCGAGCTTCAAGCAGAGCTGCTGCGCCAGAAGTCGATGATAGCGTCTGGCGGAGCGCCGGAAAATCCCGGTCGTATTAAGGAAATCAGGAAAACAATAGCGAGAATCCTAACAATAAAAACACAGAAGGAAGGAGTAACCAAATAAATGGGTGTTTGCGAAGTTTGTGGACTGCCGAAAGAACTTTGCGTGTGCGAGGACATTGCCAGGGAAGCGCAGAAAATCAAAGTATATACAGCGAAGCGCAAATTCGGAAAACTCATGACGGTCGTGGAAGGAATAGACGACAGAAATATCGACCTAAAAGAACTTGTGAAAACTCTAAAAACAGAATGCGCATGCGGCGGAACATTCAAGGATAATCGAATTGAGCTGCAGGGAGATCATAAAGAGAAGGTCCGCAGCATGCTTATGAGAATCGGGTTTTCTGAAGACCTTATAGAAATAAGATGATAGCTCGCAAAATTGCAAGGCACGAACTAATCGGATTAAAGTGCAAGATAACACGTGCAACGAATCCAAGTTTAATAGGACTGGAAGGCATAGTTGTTGACGAAACAAAGCACATGCTCGTATTGAGCAGCGGCATTAGAGAGAAGAAAATCCCGAAGAGAGAAGTCGTGCTGAAATTCGGAGAAATCGAGATAGATGGAAAAAAGCTGGTCGGAAGACCCGAAGACAGGGTGAAACTCAGATGAAAGATATAGGCATAGATATTGCACAGCCAAAAGAAAAATGCAGTAACAAGAATTGTCCATTTCACGGCGATTTGAAAGTTAGAGGTCAGATAATCGAAGGTAGAGTGGTTAGCGATAAGATGCGCAGGACAGTCGTGGTCGAGAGGGACTACCTCCATTACCTGAGAAAATTTGAGAGATACGAAAAGAGAAGGTCGAAGATATCTGCGCACAACCCGGAATGCATCGCCGCAAGAATTGGAGATTCTGTAAAAATCATGGAGTGCAGACCGATAAGCAAGACTAAGAGTTTCGTGGTAATAGAGAAATTCTCAGCACTTCGAAATGCATTCGCTCCGAAGGAGTGAGAGCACGAGTATCGCTCATGCCTTCGTTCCTTCGGAACGAGTGCTCAGACCCCTGAGCAATAGCGTGGTTCGCATTTCTCGTGCCGAGACTCGCTGTCGCACTTGCGTTAGCAAGTATAACGTGGGTCAAGACACGACGAAGAAGGAGCGATAGCGACGACTGAGGAAGTGGATTGAAATGCAGGGAATAAAAGCTAACATTACTAAGTGCTTGCAGACAGGAACAAGGCTGGAATGCATAGATAATTCGGGCGCAAAAGAAATAGAGATAATATCAGTTATGGGCTATAGAGGAGTTAGAAGAAGACTGTCAAAAGCAGGCGTGGGCGACTTGGTGGTAGCTTCTGTGAAGAAAGGTACGCCGGAAATGAGAAAGCAAAAAGTGCATGCAATTATTGTAAGGCAGAGAAAGGAGTATCGCAGACCTAATGGAATAAGAATAAGCTTTGCGGACAATGCTGCAGTGGTTACGAATGAGCTCGGCGAGCCAAAGGGAAGCGACATCAAAGGACCTGTTGCAAAGGAAGCAGCAGAGAGATGGTCCAAGATAGCCACTCTGGCGAGTATAATAATTTAGGGTATTCTTATGAGTTCAAAGCAACCGAGAAAGCAGAGAAAAAATTTGTACAGTGCTGCAATGCACAGGAGGCAGAAGCTGGTTGGTGCTGCGCTTTCTGATAAACTCAGAGAAGAGTATAAGAAGAGGAGCCTGCCTGTAAAAAAAGGCGATACTGTCGAGGTCGTGAGAGGCGACTTCAGGGACCATAAAGGAAAGGTTATCAAAGTTGACTTGAAGAGTGGAAGAATTTCTGTAGAGGGTGTCGCAGTGCAGAAAGCAGGCGGCAGCGAGCGCTTTTATCCGGTGCACCCTTCAAACGTCAGGATTATAAAAGCTGAAAAGAGAGGTAAAAAATGAGCAACCCTTTTGAAAAAAGCGCTGGCGTAAGCAAGCGCAAAGGTATTGCGTCCAGCTTACGCTGGCGGAAAATTACTTGCATCGGCAAGTACAACAGCGGGTCAAGACACGACGAGGAGCGAATGAAATGAGCCCCGAGGAAGTGGATTGAAAATGAGCCATCTAAAAAGGCTTGCGGCTCCGAAAAGCTGGAGAATTGGAAGAAAGGAGAAGAAGTTCGTAGTTAAGCCTGTGCCAGGACCTCATAAAATAGAGGAATCCATACCGCTTTTGCTAGTGGTTAGGGACATTTTGGGTTATGCGAAGACGAGCAGAGAGGCTAAAAAAATAATCAACGAAGGCAGGATAGTTGTCGACAAAAAAATCAGGAGAGACCTCAGATTTCCGGCGGGTTTGATGGACATCATCGAAATTCCGACAACGAATGAGGGGTGGATTGTTCTCTTAGACGGGAAAGGGAAATTAACCCTAAAGAATATTTCAAAAAACAGCTCGAGGTACAAGCTCTGCAAAATTGTGAATAAAACGGTCGTGAAAGGAGGCAACATTCAGCTGAATCTTCATGACGGACGAAACTTTTTGGTTGAGAAAGAAAAGGATGAATATAAGACGAAGGACGCTTTACTTTTGGACTTGGAGAAAAATGCAATCAAGAAGCACCTGCATTTCAAAGAGGGTAGCTTCGCATTCATAACTGGAGGAAAGCACAAGTCTGAGATAGGCAGAATAGAGGAGATAAAGAAGATCAGAAGTAGCATGCCGAACATCGTAGTTCTCAGCAAAGATAACGAAAAATTCCAGACAGTCGAGGACTATGTTTTTGTAATTGGGGAGAAGAAGATAGCAATTCCCGAGGTGGCAAAATGAATGTCATGCGGGAGCTCAGAATCTCCAAAGTTACAGTTAACATGGGCGTCGGTGAAGGCGGAGAAAAGCTGGCGAAGGCTGAGAATCTACTGGAGAAGCTGACGGAGCAGAAGCCGGTGAAAACCCTTGCCAAGAGTACGAATCCAACCTTTGGAATAAGGAAGGGTGTTCCAATTGCCTGCAAGGTTACGCTGCGGAAAGAGAAGGCAGAAAAGTTCTTGAAAAAAGCGATAGATGCTGTGGAGCGCAAGCTTAAAAGCACCAATTTCGACAACCAGGGCAATGTTTCTTTCGGGATAAAGGAGCACATAGATATACCGGGAGTAAGATATGACCCTGCGGTCGGAATATTCGGGATGGACGTTTGTTTAACTGTAGAGCGCCCGGGCTATAGAATTAAGAGGAGAAAAGTATCGCAAAGGAAAATTTCTAAGAGCCACCGCATTACCAGAGAAGAGGCTATAAACTTTATGAAAGAAAAATACAATGTTTCTGTGGGGGAATAACTGAAGGAGTGTTCGAAAATGCCCAAGACAAAGGTAGGAAAGGGCACCCGT
This sequence comes from Methanobacteriota archaeon, assembly GCA_043820925.1. Classification (GTDB taxonomy): domain Archaea; phylum Hydrothermarchaeota; class Hydrothermarchaeia; order Hydrothermarchaeales; family JACRDW01; genus JACRDW01. Next base: position 14,056 of record JBDRDL010000088.1, read on the forward strand.
CAGTGCAGAAGATGCGGGTCGCACGGACCTGTTATCCGAAGGTACGGCTTATACATATGCAGGCACTGCTTCAGGGAAGTAGCTACCGAGATAGGATTCAAAAAATATGAGTAGGTGAGCCTTTTTGATTTCATCAAAAACCCTCGGGAAAAAAAATGATGGTCAAACTTTCAAAAGTTTGATAGGATTCAAAAAATATGAATGAGGTTATATTATGCTGGTAGATCCGCTTGCAGATGCGCTTTCTAACCTGAAGAACAATGAAAGAACAGGAAATTTAGAATGCATTATCAAGCCTGCATCCAAGATGATTGGCAAGGTGCTCAAAGTTATGCAGGACCATGGTTACCTCGGAGAATTCGAGTTCATCGAGGACGGCAGGGCAGGAAAATTCAAAGTCAAGCTCGTGGGCAAGATAAATAACTGCGGAGTAATAAGACCCCGCTACCCGGTGAATAAAAGAAATTTTGAAATCTTTGAAAAGCGATTGCTGCCGGCGAGTGGATTCGGCATATTGATTCTAACAACTCCCTTGGGAGTTATATCGCACAATGAAGCGAGAGAAAAAAACACAGGAGGCAGGCTGCTAGCTTTTGTTTATTAGTCTGGTGTTTGGCATGGTCGAAGTAATAGAAGAGAGAATAAAGATTCCGGAGAAAGTGGAAGTAGAGCTGCAGGAGGGGGCAGTAAAGATTAAGGGACCGAACGGCGAGGTAATGAGGAGGTTATACTATCCCGGAATTCAGATTGCAAAGGAAGGCAGAGAGATAATAGTCAGGGCAGAAAATCCCAAGAAGAGGCAGAAGGCTATCGCAGGCACTTTCGCTTCGCACATACGAAATATGCTCAAGGGAGTTACCGAGGGTTTTGAGTACAAGATGAAGGTGGTTTATTCTCATTTCCCGATCACAGTTAAAGTTGCAGGGAAAGAGATACTCGTTGAGAATTACCTCGGCGAAAAAACTCCGAGAAAAACGCAAATCGTCGGCAGCTGCGCTGTCAGGGTGAAGGGCACTGAAGTTGCCGTGCTCGGAAGCGATGTTGAGGAAGTAGGCCAGACAGTTGCGAATATAGAGCAGCTCGCCAGAGCGCACAAGAAGGATATAAGGGTATTTCAGGACGGCATTTACCTGGTTGAGAGGGACGGTGTGAAGGTATGAGTAAGGAGTTCAAAAGGGCGGAGTACTTCAGGTACAAAAAGCTCGGCGAGAAGTGGCGCAAGCCAAGAGGCAGGCACCACAAGATGAGGAAATACGTAGGTGGAAAGCTGCCCTCGCCTGCGATTGGCTATGCTACCAAAGCAGAGCTGCGCTACCTGCATCCCTCTGGCTATAGAGAAGTTCTGGTTCATAACCCGAAGGATTTGGAGAGCGTCGATAAAGAGAAGCAGGCAGTGAGAATTTCTGGAAAGGTTGGAAAAAGAAAGAGGGAAATAATCCTGAAAGAGGCAGAGAAACTGAAATTAAAAGTTCTGTAGGAGTTTATTATGCTGAAAACTCAGAGAAGGATAGCAGCATCTATACTTAAGGCCGGCGAGGGAAGGGTGTGGCTGGACCCGAAGGACAGGGAGTCGATTAGCGCTGCAGTTACGAGAGAGGATATTAAAAAACTAGTCAGCAAAAGAGCTATTCAAGCCAAGCAGAAAAAGGGAATAAGCAGGTACAGGGCGAAGAAGTTGCGCTTGCAGAGAGCCAAGGGCAGGAGGAAGGGGCACGGCAAGAGGAGCGGCAAAAAAGGAGCGAGGTTACCGAAGAAGGAAAAATGGATTTCGATTATCAGACCAATCAGAAGAAAACTTGTGGAACTGAGAGATTCCGGGAGAATAGACAAAGCAACCTACAGAAAGCTCTACTCGCTGGCGAAAGGGGGAGTTTTCAAGAGCAAGTCTCACTTGGATACGTATGTCAAAGAGGTAATCAAATGACATTGAGAGAAATTGCGAAAAGAGTTTTTGAATGTCCAAAAAATAAGAGAGATGAATGTCCTGTTGCTAAAGTGTCTACTGAGATTTATGGAAAGCCGCGTAATCCAGTACCGTACTTAGGAATTCCGATAAAAGCTAAGTTTATTATTATTGGTATTAATCAAGGTGAGTCGAATATTGAAGATTCTGATTTTGATAATGATCTAGTATGGATGGAAGACTTTTTTAATAATAAGGACTTTTTCACCGACTTAATTTGGAAGAATTATGAACGTGCGGCTAGAATTCTTAATTATTCTCCAGAGAACGAAGAAATAATAATTACAAATCTTGTTCACTGTCCAACCCTAGGATGGACAAATCCTCCAAAAGAATGGAAGTTAAATAATGAAGAAAAAGAAAGATCAATAGACCTTTGTAATCACTTTTGCCTTGAAATAATCAAAGAAGTTAATCCTGAATTAATCCTATTGCATGGGCTTGATGTAGTAAAGTTCTTTAACAAACACTATAACTGGGGCTTACCTGATAATATAAAAAGCAAGGATATAAATGGGAAAATAAAAGAGGGCGACGGACGAACCTTTGTTTTATCACGACATCTTACAAGATTGGGTGAAAACAAAATAGCATGGGAAGAAGCTCTTGAAGAAGCGAGTAAATGTTTGAGGTGAATATGGCAACTGGTCCGAGATACAGAGTAGCTTTCAGGCGCAAGCGAGAAGGCAAGACAGATTATCGAAAGCGCATGAAATTGCTGCTTTCAGAAAAGCCGAGGCTGGTTGTCAGAAAAACGAGCAATCACGTAATTGCACAGTTAGTAGAGTATTCTCCAGCAGGCGACAGAGTGATAGTTTCCTGCCATTCCAACGAGTTAAAGAAATACGGATGGAAAGGAAGCACATCCAATATTCCCTCTGCGTATCTCGTTGGACTGCTCGTCGGTCTAAAAGCTGTGAAGAAAGGCGTAAAGGAAGCGGTTTTGGACATAGGTTTGCTTGCCCCTACAAAGAAATCCAAGGTCTTTGCGGTTTTAAAAGGTTCGGTAAATGCCGGCATGCAAATTCCGCACGACAAGGAAATGCTTCCAGACGAGAGCAGGATAAAAGGAGAGCACATCTCTAAATATGCTGAACTGCTGAGAGAAGAAAAATTGAAATTTTCAAAATACTTAGAGAGAGGTTTAGAACTGCAAGATTTGTCAAAGCATTTTGATGAAGTCAGGGAAAAAATTATGGGGGCAAAATGAGGAGGTCCTGAAAAAATGGAAGACTGGGAACCTGCAACGAAGTTGGGAAGAATGGTCAAGAGCGGTGAGATTAAGGATATAGAAGAAGTTTTCAGGTCAGGGCTGCCTGTCATGGAGCCTGAGATTATTGATGTTTTACTGCCAGACATGCAGGAGGAAGTAATAGACATAAGCATTGTGCAGAGGATGCACAAATCAGGAAGGAGAGTTAGATTTAGAGCAACGGTTGCTGTCGGAAATAAAAATGGTTACGTTGGATTTGGGAAGAACATAGCAAAGGAAGTGGGTCCTGCGATAAGGAAGGCGATAAGAGATGCCAAGCTCAACTTTATTGAAGTAAGACGGGGCTGCGGTAGCTGGGAGTGCGGCTGCGGCAGGGCGCATTCTGTTCCGTTCAAGGTAACTGGCAAGGCAGGCAGCGTCGAAGTTACGCTCCTTCCGGCACCAAGGGGAATAGGTCTTGCAGCCGGCGATGTTTCTAAAAAAGTTTTGAGCCTCGCAGGCATCATAGACGTCTGGTCAAAGACAAGCGGCCAGACAAAGACGACGGTAAACACAACTATGGCTACCTTCGAGGCTTTGAGGCAGACATCGCTGGTAAAACTCTCTGAAAAACAGGCAAGCGTGCTTGGAATCGTTGAGGGAAAAATTGCCCAAGAGCAAAGCGAGAAAACCGAAGAGCAGGCGGGTAATGCAGGTGAAGACACGACGAGAAGCGAAAGAAGTGAGCTTCGAGGAGTGGATTCCAATGGGTGAAGACGCGAGGAGAAACAAGCGTAGCGAAGTTTTGACGAGTGGATTCAAAAGAATTGCAGTTGTGCGAGTGAGAGGAAGAACGAGGATTAGAAAAGACATAGAGGATACCCTGAAAATGCTGAAGCTTACCAGAGTTAATTACTGCACAATAGTAGATGACAGGGAAACATACTCGGGCATGCTAAGCAAGGTAAAGGATTATGTGACATGGGGAGAAGTAGACGAGGAAGATGTTGCAGCTATTTTAAAAAATCGGGGCGAGCTTGTTGGAGGAAAAAAGCTTACCGACGACTATGTAAAAAAAAATACTAAGTACAGTTCTATAGGCGCCTTTGCCAAATCTTTTGTAAGCTTCGAGGCAGAACTGCAAGAGATTCCAAACTTAAATTTATTCTTTAGATTGCATCCACCGAGAAAAGGATACAAAGGAATAAAGAGATCGATTAAAGAAGGAGGAGCGCTCGGCAACAGAGGAAAGCTGAAAGAGCTCATCTACAGGATGAGGTAACATGGCAACTAAACACAGAAAAATCAGAAAGAAGAGGGGCTCAAGGAGCTGCGGCGGAGGCTCTCACAAGAAAAGGAGAGGAGCCGGGCATCGGGGTGGAAGAGGAGCTGCAGGTACGCACAAAGGAAAGTGGACCTGGGTTATCAAGTATGACCCTGAGCACTTCGGCGACAGAGGATTTAAGCTACCGCAGTCGGTAAAGCACGAATATGCTGCGATAAACGTTGGAGAGCTTGATGAATTAGCTGAAAAAATAGCAGAGAAGGAAAAAGGAAAACTAATCATCGATGTTACCAAGCTGAACTGCGAGAAGGTTCTTGGAAAAGGCAAGATATCCAAGCCTCTGGTTGTCAAAGCCCTTAGCTTTTCCAAGTCTGCCCTTAAAAAAATAGAGAGTTCTGGCGGCGAGGCTGTTCTGCTTAAAGGTGCGGAGTGAGTGGAAGTGGGCATTTTACACACATTCGAGCCGTTTTTGACCCGACTGCCTGAGGTTGAGAGACCAAAGTATGCACTGACTTTTAAGGAGAAGATGAAGTGGGTCGGTTTAGTTCTGCTCCTCTTTTTTCTTCTCAATGAAATAGCTTTGTATGGCTTGGATCCAAATGCGGTCGATTATTTTGCAAATTTGAGAGCCATAATCGCAGGCAGCTTCGGCTCCATAATATCTCTCGGAATTGGACCCATAGTAACAGCCTCAATCATCCTCCAGATTATGGTTGGCGGCAAGCTGATAGATTTAGATTTATCCCAGCCGAGGGACAAAATGATATTCATGGGGGCTCAAAAAACCCTGGCGATAGGCTTTACGATTTTCGAGGCAGCGATTATGGTGCTGATGGGAGCCTTGCCGGCGATTAACAATGACCCCTATCTGCAATTTTTAATCATTGCCCAGCTTACCCTTGGCGGCTTGCTTATAATATATTTAGACGAAGTAGTCTCAAAATGGGGCATTGGAAGCGGGATAGGTTTATTCATAGTAGCAGGAGTATGCGCAGAGATTGTGATAGGCTCGCTGAATCCATTTCCGGCTATGAAGGGTGAAGTAGTGCCTGCAGGTATAATTCCGAAGTTCATTTACTTGTTGGCCAACGGTCAGGCAAGGGGAGATTTATTAGTGCCAATTGCGGGGCTGCTCGCAGTTTTTGCAATCGTCGTTTACGTTTCCAGCGTTAGAGTAGAGATACCTCTTACTTACGGCAGATTTAGAGGTGCAAGGGGCAGGTATCCTATTAAATTCGTCTATGCGAGCGTCATTCCTGTCATATTTGCGAGCATTCTCATGGCAAACGTGCAGCTCTGGGCGAGGATGCTTGACGCATGGGGGTACTCCTGGCTCGGGCAGTTCGCTGGAAACCGACCAATAAGCGGGATAGCATTCTATATGCAGAGGCATCATCCAATCTACAGCCCGGATTTTGATGTGTTTGCAGCGCTCGTATATACTGTTACAATGGTCGTGCTTGCGATGCTTTTCTCAAAATTCTGGGTTGAGACTACTGGCATGGATTCAAAGACGGTTGCGAGAAAGCTTCAGCAGAGCGGTATGGCGATACCTGGATTCAGAGGAGATATAAGGATAACTGAAAGAATTCTGGAGCGCTACATACCTGCGATTACGCTGCTCGGCGGAGCTTCCGTTGGTTTGCTTGCAGCATTTGGAGACATGACCGGGGCTCTCGGCGGGGGAACTGGAGTTTTGCTTACAGTAGGTATTGTTTACCAGCTTTATGAGCAAATTGCAAAAGAGCAAATTTTTGAGATACACCCAATGCTCAGAAAGGTTGTTGGTGATTTGGTATGATTGAGTTTTTATACGGCATAATGGATGCTACGCTCGGAATCTTTTTCAATTTGTCAGGAAATGCGAAATTTAATTTAATTTTCGGAGTTTTTGTAATCTCTGCTATAGTGTCTGCAATTATTGTTTTAATTACAGCAAGAGTCGTTGACCAAAAGGAGATGAAAGAGTTAAAAGCAAAGATGGTAAAATACCAGGAGAAAATCAAGGAAGCGCAGCAGAAAAAAGATTTGAAGCAGGTCAGCAGGCTCCAGAAGGAAATGATGCGAGACCAGGGCGCCATAATGTCCAAATCTTTTAAGCCGATGCTCTATACGATGATTCCAATAATTTTGATATTCACCTGGCTCAGTCGAAAGATACCGAACGGTCCAAACGACTATATCCTGACCATGCCATTCAGTTTCATGAAAGCTGGCGAGCCGAATATCGCTCTGGGCTGGCTGGGCTGGTATATACTCTGCTCGTTTCCAATTTCCACATTAATAAAAAAAATATTCAATATAGAAGGACCCTAACTCAGCACTTCGCAGCCAAGCTTTTCGCAAGAGGCTAATCGAATGGCTGCTTGTGCCGAGACCCATTGGGTCAAGACACGACGAGAAACGAGAGTCTCGGCAGAGGAGCACTCGTTCAGAATGAACGAAGGCATGAGCGACTCTCGTGCCCTCGCTCTTTCAGAGCGAATGCGAGGAGTGAAATGACGAGCGACGAATGCTCTTCCACGAGGAAGATGGGATACATGCCAGCTTCCTATCGGAATTGAGAGGTGGATTGAAAATGATAATTACAGTCGGCGGTTTGATTGGAAGCGGCAAAACAACAGTAGTCAAAGCGCTTGCAAAAAAATTTAAGTTAAAGCATGTTTCTGCCGGAGAAGTTTTCCGCAGCATGGCAGAGGAGAGGGGTCTCAGTTTGGAAGAACTTACAAAGCTTGCCGAGAAGAATTATGATTTGGACAAGGAAGTTGACGAGAAGCAGAAAAAACTCGCAGCCAGCAATGCAATTGTCGACGGTCGCCTGAGCGGCTGGCTGATTGATGCTGATTTAAAAATATGGCTCAGGGCACCGCTCGAAGTCAGAGCTAAAAGAGTTGCAAAGAGAGAGAACAAGAGTTTCAAACAAGCGCTCAAGGAGACCAAGCGCAGAGAAGAAAGCGAAGCAAAGAGATACAGAGAAATTTATAAAATAGATATTGCTGATATGTCTCCTTACAATGCTGTTATAGACACGAGCTTGTGGAGTGCAGAAGAAGTAATAAGCATAATAGAAAAGATGGTTTCTTTGATGAGGAAATAGTGAGGTGATTTGAATGGAAATAGGAACTGTATGCACTAAACTAGCAGGCAGAGAAACTGGGGAGAAAGTTGTCGTCATAGATAACATTGACAAAAATTTCGTAGTAATTGCAGGTCCGAACGTCAAGAGGAGAAGGTGCAATTTAAGGCATTTGAAACCATTGGAAAAATCGCTTGATATAAAGCAGGGAGCCAGCGCTGAAGAAGTAAACAAAGCATTAAGAGCAGCTTTTCCAGAAGAAGCTAAACCAGCACCGCCGAAGAAAGTTGAAAAACCTGCCCCGAAAGTGGGAATGCCGGCGCCCAAAGAAAAGAAGCCAAAAGAAAAAGCGGCAAAGGTTCCTAAGAAAAAGGCAAGGAAAGAAGGCAAGTAACACCTATGGGCAAGCTTCCTTTTGAAGTGGAAAGAAAATTGGTTGTTAAGAGCAAAGCTTATACTGACCCGAAGTTTAGTAAGGCTCCGGAGCAGCGCAGTATGGAAGAGCACCTGCGCTATGGAGTTATAAATCTTGACAAGCCTCGAGGTCCAACCTCGCACGAAGTAGTTGCATGGGTAAAACAGATATTAAACCTCGATAAAGCAGGGCACGCCGGTACGCTTGACCCAAGGGTAAGCGGAGTTTTGCCAGTCGCTCTCGGAGAGGCTACTAAAATAATTCGGGCGCTTCTGCTTGCCGGAAAGGAATATGTTTGCGTGATGCGCCTGCACGAGGAGCTTGAGAGAAAAAAAATAATCGAGGCATGCAGGGAATTTGTCGGAGAGATTTTTCAGAGACCACCTGTTAAAAGTGCAGTAAAAAGAGAGCTCAGAACGAGGAGAATTTACTATCTTGACGTTCTTGAGATTCAGGGCAGGGATGTGTTGTTCAAAGTTGGCTGCGAGGCTGGCACTTACATAAGGAAGCTCTGCCATGACATAGGCGAGGTTTTAGGCTGCGGAGCGCACATGTTCGAGTTGAGAAGAATTAAGAGCGGCTCATTTACAGAGCAAAACGCAGTTTTACTGCACGACGTTATAGATGCGTATCAGTTCTGGAAAGAGAACGGGAAGGAAGAGCTTCTTAGAAGCATTGTTCTGCCGGCTGAGAAAGCAGTAGAGCACCTGCCTAAGATATTCGCAAGAGACAGTGCGATAGATGCCGTTTGCCACGGCGCAGATTTGGCGCTTCCTGGAGTCAGCAAGATAGACGCAGAGATAAATGCAAATGACTTGGTAGCGATACTCGCACTGAAAGAAGAGCTAGTTGCAATAGGCGAGGCAAAAATGGACACAAAAACTATGCTGATTGAGAATTCGGGCATAGCTGTCAAGACTAAAAGAGTGGTAATGAAGCCCGGTACGTATCCAAAGGGATGGAAGACAAAGAGCAGTTTGCCGGGGTAGCCTAGCCCGGTAAGGCGGCAGACTTGAGATCTGTTTCTCTGAAAGGAGATCAGGGGTTCAAATCCTCTCCCCGGCGTTTTACTACTGGGAAATTTTACAAAAAGTGAGTACGAAGTTAGGTTAGAGTGGTGAATATCATTCGGAGGAATAGATTTGGCTGAAAAACCAGCAGAAGAATTCAGGTACATAGTCAGGATAGGCGGTACAGATATAGACGGTAAGAAGAAGATACCCTATGGGTTAAGTAAAATCAGGGGAATTGGCATAAGAATTGGAGAGATAATCTGCAGTCTCGTTGGCATAGATGCAAACAAAAAAGTAGGGTATCTAACCGAGGAAGAGGCTAATAAACTGGACGAGGTTGTGAGCAAATTCCAAGAGCAGAAGGTGCCACCTTGGATTTTCAACAGGATGAAAGACTACACAACTGGTAAAAATATTCACGTTATTGGCTCTGATTTGGTAATAAATTTGAGGGACGACCTGAACAGGCTTAAGAAAATTAGAAGCTACCGTGGAATAAGGCACGAACTGGGCTTGCCTGTTAGAGGTCAGAGAACCAGGACGAGTTTCAGGACAGGTACTACGATGGGTGTGAGCAGGAAGAAAGCGATAGAAGCGGCGAAGGCTGCGGAAAAGGAAGAGAAAGAAAAGAAAAAAGAGGCTAAGGGGAAGTAAGCATGGGAGACCCGAGGAGAATCAAGAAAAAGTACCAGAAGCCAAGGCATCCCTGGCGTGCGGATAGGCTAGAGGAAGAAAAGAAGATTCTCAAAACTTATGGCTTGAAAAATAAAAGAGAGATTTGGAGAGCGGAGACCCTGACAAGGGGCTTTAGAAGGCAGGCTAGGAAACTGTTTGCACTCAGAACTGAGCAGGCAAAAAAAGAGGAAAGGCAGCTCCTTGACAGGCTAAAAAGGTTAAATCTTATTAAAGGCGACGCTACTCTTGACGATGTGCTTGCCTTGAAAACCGAAGACATTTTGGGGAGAAGGTTGCAAACCGTGGTATTCAAAAAAGGCTTGGCTAGAACAGTTAACCAGGCAAGGCAGTTAATAGTCCATGGACACGTTTCTGTTAAGGGAGAAAAAGTTACTGCGCCCGGCTATTTGGTAATTGCCGGCGAGGAAGATAAGATTCAAGCTGAGGGATGAGCATGCCGAAGGAAGCGAAATTCTGGGGCGTAGCTCACATATACTCCTCGTTCAACAATACAATTATTCACATAACGGACTTAACAGGGGCAGAGACTATATCAAGATGGTCTGGTGGAAGGATTGTAAAATCTGACAGGGAAGAAAGCTCTCCCTATGCTGCGATGCAGGCAGCGGCGAGAGCTGCGGAAGAGGCTAAGGAGAAGGGCATAATGGGAGTGCACATAAAAGTAAAAGCCCCTGGCGGAAGTGGCTCCAGAACTCCGGGGCAGGGAGCGCAGCCAGCGATTCGAGCACTGGCGAGAGCAGGTTTAAAAATCGGCAGGATTGAGGATGTAACTCCCATCCCGCACGATGGTACTAAAGCACCTGGTGGAAAAAGAGGCAGGAGGATGTAGGATGGAAGTCAAAATTCTCGAGAAAGATAAAACTTCGTTGAGTTTGGTTTTAGGCGATGCGGATGCAAGCTTTACAAATGCGATAAGGAGAGCGATAATTTCAGAAGTTCCAACTTTGGCTATAGAAAATGTCGACTTCCTCGAAAACACCTCCTCGCTCTACGATGAGATGATAGTGCACAGGTTGGGTTTAATACCTATAAAGACAGACCTTGAGATTTTCAATTTTAGAGAAGAGTGCTCCTGCAAAAATGGCTGCTCGAGGTGCACGCTAAAACTTTCTCTGAGCAAGGAAGGTCCCTGCGTCGTTTACTCGCAGGACATAAAATCAGAGGATTCAAAGCTGAAGCCGATTGAAGGCGTGCCGATATTAAAGCTCGGAAAGAGTCAGAAAATCTCTATAGAAGCAGAGGCAATTCTCGGCACAGGCAAGGAGCATGCGAAGTGGCAGCCTGCGGTCGTATCATATAAATACTATCCAGAAATTGAGATAGCAGACAAGTGTGATTTGTGCGGAGAATGCGTTACCGCCTGCCCGAAAGATATATTATCCATAGAAAAAAAGAAAGTTAAAATTTCGGACGAGAAGAAGTGCAACTTGTGCAATTCCTGCGTTGAGGCATGCGAGTTGGATGCAATAAAAGTCATAGGAAATGACAGGAAATTCATAATAAAAATAGAGTCTACAGGAGCTTTGAAACCTGAAGAAATATTCACCAAATCTTGCGAAATATTGCAGGAGAAAGCTAAAAAACTTAGAGAACTGTTATAGCAGCGATAGCTGGGCGCAAGGCTCACGCTCTTGCTTACGCAAGCGGGGGTGGCCGAGTCTGGTCAAAGGCGCAAGATTGAGGGTCTTGTTCCTCAGTGGATTCGAGGGTTCAAATCCCTTCCCCCGCATAACCCCTTTTCTTTGAGAAAGAAAAGGTGCTATCACCCCCAAAAGAAACTATGTGCTATTGAACGAAGTGAAATAGCACGACGTATGACGATCAAACCTTCTGAGGTTTGGATTCAAATGAAGAAAAGTAAATCAACAAATCCAGTATTGCTTGGGTTAATTGAAGAGCTGAAGAAGAAGGCTCATGCAGAGGATGCTCCAATCTGGCGCAGCTTAGCAAAGAGTCTGACGGGCTCTTCCTCTAGAAAAGCGCAAGTAAATATCAGCAGAATAGCGAGATATACCGAGAAGGGCGATGTCGTAGCAGTGCCCGGAAAAGTGCTTGGAGCAGGCACAATTGCGTACCCAGTTACAGTAGCTGCATTCAATTTCTCAAAGCAAGCAAGGGAGAAAATTTTATCAGCAGGCGGGCGGTGCATCTCTCTCAGAGATTTAACGAGCGAATTTCCAAAAGGTTCTAACGTTAAAATAATAAAGTGATTTCCATGATTATAGATGCTAGGAATTTAATAGTCGGAAGGATGGCGAGCATTGCGGCAAAGGAATTGCTGAAGGGCGAGAAAGTAATTATAGTTAATGCCGAGGAAAGTATCATATCTGGTTCGAAGTCGAACATACTTGAGAAGTACAGAGAAAGGAGGGAAAGAAAAAGCATAGTAAATCCTGCGAGGCACGGACCCTTCTTTCCAAGGAGACCTGAAGGAATAGTCAGAAGGGCAGTGAGGGGAATGCTTCCGTACAAGAAAGCTAAGGGAAAGAATGCATTTAAAAGCCTGAAAGTATATGCAGGAATACCAAAAGAATTGGAAGGAAAAGAAATGGAAACAATTGAAGTCGCAAATGCTTCAAAGCTCAGAGTTCCAAAATATATAAAACTCAAAGAACTTTGTAATTTATTAGGTGCAAAATTTTAGGTGTTCAAATGCCGCAGACTAAGCCTGTACAAACTTATGGAAAGAGAAAGACAGCTATAGCAAGAGCTATTATAGTAGGAGGGAATGGAAGGATTAGAATAAACAAGAGACCTCTGGAAGTAATAGAGCCAGAGATGGCGAGGGTGAAAATGATGGAGCCTCTTGCCTTGGCTGGCGACTTGGCAAATAAAGTTGATATCGAAGTAAATGTGAGCGGCGGTGGAGTGATGGGACAGGCTGAGGCGGTGAGAACTGCTATCGGCAGAGGATTGGTCGAGTTCGCTGGAGACTTAAAACTCAGGGATTTATTCTTAGAGTACGATAGAACTATAGTAAAGGGCGACGCAAGAAGGAAAGAAACCAAGAAGTATGGCGGACACGGAGCGAGAGCAAAGCGGCAGAAGTCGTACAGGTAGCGTTGAAAATGAGCCCTTTTAAAAAAAGCCCTCGGGTGAAGACACGAGGAGAAATGAAGGGTCTCGGCACGAGCTAGCATTCGTTCTGCAAGAACGAGAGCATGAGCGACACTCATGCCCTCGCTCCCTCGGAGCGAATGCATTCGTTTCGGTAAACGTGAAAAGCTTGCTAGCGAAGTACTGAGAGGTGGATTCAAAATGATAGTTCCGGTACGTTGTTTCAGCTGCGGAAGTGTGATAGCTGATAAGTATGAGCAGTTTAGGAAGAGGGTAGAGACGGAAGATCCAAAGGAGGTGCTGGATTCTCTGGGCGTTAGCAGATACTGCTGCAGGAGGATGATTTTAAGCCAGATAGACTTCATAGACGAGGTTATCAAATTCGAGGAAAAGGGGCCGTAGGGTAGCCTGGTCCATCCTCCCAGCTTGGGGTCAACCTTTTGCTTCAGCCAAAATGCTGGTGACCTGAGTTCAAATCTCGGCGGCCCCATAGCCCCTTCTTTAGAAAAGAAAGGTCTATCACACTACTTCTTAAAAAGAAGTAGCAAGAAACGGTTCTCACTAGCTTCGCTAGCGAACCAAAGAAACTATGTGCTATCGGAGTGAAACGGAGATAGCAATGATGGTCAACCTTTCTGAAGGTTGCGAGGTGACTGCTTGAAACTGACAAGATTTGAAAAGGCAAGAATTATAGGCGCCCGAGCGCTGCAGCTTTCGATGGGCGCTCCAAGTTTGATTAAAAGCTCTGAGAGTTTTTTAGACCCTATAATAATAGCAATAAAAGAACTGGAGGCAGATGTAATACCGATAACAGTAAGGCGGCGCTTGCCTGAGAAAAAGGAGCTAGGCGAATGATACCAACGATAATCGAGGATATAAAGGCAAGAAAAATTCTGGACAGCCGGGGCAACTGGACGATTGAAGTAGACGTCACAACGAAGGGCGGCTTTGGGCGCTGTGCTGCACCGAGCGGTGCAAGTACTGGAGAATTTGAAGTAGTGTCATTTCCGGAGAACGGCGCAGACAAAGCGCTCCTAAAGGTTGAAGAAACCATTGCACCCAAGCTTATAGGCATGGACTCGAAAGAGCAGGAAGCGGTTGACAGTGTATTGAAGGAATTAGACGGCACTGAAAATTTTTCAAATATTGGTGGAAATACAGCTGTTGTGATATCTCTCGCCAACGCCAAAGCAGCTGCTTCTTCCTGTGGTATTTCCCTTTATCAGCACCTCGGAAGAAATTCAACAGAGCTGCCTTTTCCATTAGGAAACGTAATCGGAGGAGGAGTGCACGCAAGCAATGCTCCTGACATTCAGGAATTTTTGGTCATTCCTGTTGGAGCAAAGAACGTAGGCGAAGCGCTTGCGGTTAATTCAAAGGTGCACAAGAAAACAAAAGAGGCGATACTCAGGAAAGGAACAGCTGCCTTGGGAAAGGGCGACGAAGGAGCTTGGGCACCTGCCCTAAAAAATGAAGAAGCTCTGGAGCTGCTTTTTAAAGTCTGCAAAGATGTTGCTGGCGAAACCGGAGTTAGAATTAGGCTTGGCGTGGACGTCGCTGCAAGCGTGCTCTGGGATTCAAGGAAGAGGAAGTACATTTATAGGAGAGAAGGCAAGGAACGCTCTAAAGAATCGCAAATAGAGCACATTCAAGATTTGATAGAAAAATATGAGCTATACTATGTTGAAGACCCGATGGAGGAGAGGGACTTCGACGGATTTGCTGAATTAACTAAAAGCGCAAAATGTTTAATATGCGGCGATGATCTTTATGCAACGAATGTAAAAAGAATAGAAAAAGGTATAAAGAAAAGGGCAACCAATGCGGTGCTGATAAAACCTAATCAGTGCGGTACTCTGACAGATACTTTTAAGGCTGTAAATGCAGCAAAGAACCATAATTTAACGCCGGTATTCTCGCACCGCTCCGGCGAAACTACTGACGAAACCATAGCGCATTTAGCTGTCGCCTTTAGATGCCCGATAATCAAGACAGGCGTCGTAGGAGGGGAGCGAATTGCGAAACTGAACGAGCTTATAAGGATAAGCGAGGAACTTGCGGGAAAAGCTAGAATGGCATCGCTGCCGTTGTTAGGAGGAACAGTATGAATGACTTGCTAACTACTCTGGACGACTATCTTGCTGCTGGAATTCACATAGGCACCCAGCAGAAAAATGCAGATATGAAGCCTTACATTTACAGAGTAAGAGCAGACGGGCTTTATGTGCTGGACGTTAAGAGGACAGATGACAGAATCCGCTCTGCTGCAAAGTTTCTGGCTAAATTTAAACCTGATAAAATTCTTATAGTTTCTCGACGCCAGTACGGACAAAAACCGATAGAAGATTTTGCCAAGCTCGTAGGCGCAAAGGCAATCTCAGGCAGATTTGTGCCCGGTACTTTGACGAATCCCAATCTAGCTGACTTTACAGAACCCGAAGTTCTTGTAGCAACCGACCCTCGTGGCGACGAGCAGGCGCTCAAAGAAGCAAAAATAATTGGTATAGCAGTCGTTGCTCTTTGCGATACAGACAATGCTATGAGCGGCGTGGACGTAGTAATACCGACGAATAACAGAGGCAGAAAAGCTCTGGCTATAATTTACTGGCTTCTCGCCAGAGAAATTCTGAGAGAGAGGGGGGAGCTGAAAGAGGATTTCCCGCCTCTGGATAAATTCGGGGAGGAATAAAATGAGAAGCCCGTCAGTGGCCGGTCAGTTCTATGCCTCAGATGCGGCCGGGCTTAGGAAGCAGGTTGAGGATTGCTTTCTGCACAGGTTAGGTCCTGGTAAGCTGCCAAAGGCCGAGGATAGGGAGCGAGATGTTCTCGGAGCAGTAGTTCCGCATGCAGGCTATATGTATTCCGGTCCAGAAGCAGCACAGGTATATTATTCTATTGCGAAGCAGAAAAAACCAAATACAGTAGTTATTCTGGGACCGAATCATTCCGGCTATGGAAGCGCAGTTGCGGTTTCGAAAGAAACCTGGAAAACTCCTCTTGGCGAGGTTGCGGTTGACAGCGAGGCTGCAGATTTCCTGCGGAAAAATTGCAGGATAATAGATGCTGACGAAGTAGCGCACAGATACGAGCATTCGATTGAGGTGCAGCTGCCATTTTTGCAGTACATTTACAGGGATTTTAGGTTCGTTCCAATCTGTCTTGGAATTCAGGATTTGGATACAAGCGAGGAAATTGCACAATGCCTTGCAAAAATTAAAGACGCCATAATCATTGCGAGCAGCGATTTTACGCACTACGAGCCAAAAGAGCAGGCAGCTGCGAAAGATAAAAAAGCAATCGAACATATTCTAAATTTAGACGAAAAAAAATTCCTTCAGACAGTTTATGATTTTAATTTGTCTATCTGCGGCTACGGCGCAATAGCTACCTGCATCGCTGCGGTTAAAAAACTCGGCGCAACCAAAGCCGAGCTACTAAAATATGCTACGAGCGGAGATATAACCGGCGATTACTCCAGCGTCGTAGCGTATGCCGCGATTGTTTTTAGAAAGTAATGATTTCTCATAAAGTGAAAGTAGGTTGCTTTGTATTTCTTTTGCTATTTCTTGTATTGTTTTTCCTTTCTTATAGTGTAATCGGATTTCTCTCTTCTCTAGTTCTTTTAAAATATTTCCTAAATGTCTCATCTATCTGTTCTATTTCAGATTTTTTAAATCTTGAACCCAGAAGATTCCATAATACTCGTCCATCTATAAACTTCTCCTTATAAAGTTTAACAATTAGTTGTTTTTTAGTCATAGATGTTCTTCTCACTTATCTATCACCTTTATAGATGCAATGTCACCTAATGTTCAGAGCATATACGACGTTGCGACCAAAGGGAGCAATGTCCCGTAGCGTATATGCTGTGTTATACGCTGTTGGTCGTAATTTGTTGTATTATTCCTTTATCCCAGCCAGATATTCTTTTTGTTCTTCAAGGAGCGTAAGTTGTGTTTGTATATTTTTAATCTCATATTTTTTCATGTTCAGCCGATATTTTTCTTCGATTTTTCCCTTATTTAGTCTATCTATAATCATTTTGTGGTATTTTTCATCAATTTCTGCAGAGACATACTGTCTTTTTAAGACCTTGCATATCTCCACCTCTGAACCACTTCCGCCGAAAAGTACCAAGACAATGTCTCCTGGTCTGGTGCAGGATTTAATCAACATTTCAGATAGTTTTTGTGGGATCTGGCAAGCATGAAATGTTTTCTCTTTGCTTACATTTTTCACTAGATCAAAATAAAACCAGTCATAAGGCATTCGTCCCTTAGAACCATTGGCAATATTTAGTAAAATCCGTTTGTCCGTTGGATTCTTATATGGGACTGCAACATTCTCTTTGTAAAATTTATTGTCATCTGTCTTTCTACAATGCAATATACTTCTGTGAGCAGTTGTAAAGCGCTTAGGAGAGTGCCCTACGTTTGTATTATACACCCATGCATAATCAGAAACTTCATAGCATACAGCGTCCAAATACTTTACTCTTAAATAGGCATTCTGTTTGGGGTAATTTATCAAAAACATATTTCCGGTATCTTTAAGAACCCTTAAGGATTCCTTTGCCAGTTCAATATACCACTCGATATATTCATCAAAATTTTTAGTGTATGTTTTGTCACCATATTTTATCCCGACATTATAATCAGGATCTCCATAAACCATATCGACGCTTTTGTCTGGCAACTCTTTTAAGAGATCCATAATGTCTCCCAGAAAAACTTTGTTTAGGTAATTCTCTATTGACATAGATATTATCCCTCCGCTGGCGTCCACTCAATGCCACATTTTCTCATGAAGCTTTTTAGCCGTTCTGGATTTTTTACTTTTTCTAATGCCTCCTTGAGTCTAGTGTCATCCGTTTCTTTTGCAACGTATGCAAGAAAATTATACAGAAAAGCTCGTCCTTCGTTATCCCAATAAACTATGTCTTCCATTATAAACAACCATTTCACAACTTTTAGGATAACCTCAACTTTTGCGCCAGTAGAGAATGACTTTTCTATATTCTGGTATTTTTTTAAAACGTTATCAACATTATTTTCAGAACAGCGATATATCTCCGTTATTGCATCCAATAAATTATTGAACTTTTGTGGATTTTCTTCTTTCTTATTCCTCAAATCCTCAGCTATTTCTATGTGACTCCCTTCTCCAAGACCGTGGTCCATAACCACTTCTACTTTGAAATCAAAGTTTTTCTTATGTCCGGGTCTTGAGATAAAAAGCTGTCCATTTGGCAGGTTTTCGACGGGATACCGAAATACAATACCTTTTCCTTTCTTACGATATTCAACCTTGATGAATGTATTAACGACTTTCTTTACTATTTTATGACGAGCCAGCGAACCATTTATTTCAATCGGTTTGCCTATTATTATGGTTTTTTCTTTTGTCATATATTATTCCTCTTTAGCCGACCAATTGCGTATAACTTAAAATAACCGAACATGTTTCGTTTATCCTCGATATTTTTTCTATACGCTATCGTTTATATCTTTCGCAAGAGCAGAGGAAAAGTATATTTAATTACGTTAAATAAGGAGATAGCAATGGTAATTACTTCAGCTCCCGGCAAGGTAATTCTTTTTGGAGAGCACGCCGTAGTTTACGGCGAGCCTGCTTTAGCAGGCGCAATTGACAGGCGAGTTTACGTTCATGCCACGAAAATACCGAGCGGGGTGAAGATAGTATCTGACAAATCAAAAGATTTCAGATATGCAAAAAAAGCTGTGGAGCTTGCCTTTGATTATACCGGAAGAAAATGCGGGTTAGATATAAAGGTGGATTCAGAGTTGCCTCCTGCCTCAGGTCTCGGCTCTTCGGCAGCTGTTTCAGTAGCAACGATTCTTGCAGTTTCAAAATTGCTTGGAGCAAAGCTCAGCAGGGCAGAAATTGCTAAGCTGGGTCACAGAGCAGAGCTTGAAGTTCAGGGCGCTGCCTCACCCACAGATACTGCAATTTCAACATTTGGCGGAGTTTTGTTCATTCAGCCGAAAAAACAAAAGTATCAGCGAATAAATGCAACTCTGCCTATGGTTGTAGGTTATACTGGCATTGAGAGGTCAACAAAGATGCTGGTTCAGAATGTAAAGTCGCTAAAGGAAAAATTTCCAGAGATTGTTAATCCGATAATTAAGGACATAGGCAAAATAACGAGGGAGGCAAAGCGGCGCCTAGAAAATAACGAAGACGTCGGAGAGCTCATGAACATAAATCACGGCCTGCTGGATGCTCTCGGAGTGAGCACAGAAAAGCTCAACGAGTTAGTTTATGCTGCGAGAAATGCAGGTGCAAAAGGTGCAAAGCTGACCGGCGCAGGCGGCGGAGGATGCATGATTGCTTACGCTCCGAAAAATGCAGAAAAAGTTGCTAGGGCAATAGAAAAATGTGGTTGCGCTGCTTTGAAGACAGGGATTTCTGGAGAAGGAGTAAGAGTTGCATTTAAATATAATAATTGATAATGATTAATTGGTGTGAGAATGGTAAAAATAGCATATGTTGGGCTGCCCTGCCAGATTGAAGCTATTAGAAAAATTGAAGCACTCACGCCCGAAACCTGGGTAAAAAATGTTTCTTTGCTAATCGGTCTATTTTGCAGGGAAAACTGGGCATATGCTTGTTTTAGAGCCCTAATCGAAGACGACTACAGAGTAAAATTCGCAGACGTAAAAAAATTCAACATTAAAAAAGGAAATATAGTTGCTGAGAAAGATAGCGGCACGCTCGAATTTCCTCTCAAAAAGTCAAAGCCTTATGTGAGAATTGGATGTAGAGTTTGCTTAGACTTCGCAGCAGAGCTTGCGGACATAAGCGTTGGTGCGGTGGGCTCACAAAACAAGTGGAGCACAGTAATTGTGAGAACTCAAAAAGGAATGGAGCTTTTAAACAGTGCAGAAAAAGAGGGATACATAGAAACAAAAACTATAGAAGAAGTCAAGCCGGGCGTTGGGTTAATTAAAAAAATCGCAGGAGAGAAATATAAGGAAAATTTGGAGGAGGCAAAAAATAGAAAAGCGCTTCACATCGAAGCTAAAACTTTAGAAGAAATTAAAAAACTTAGCGAGGGAAGGGGCTTAGCGAATTTGATGAGCGAGGTTGTAGAAACCGGCAACTGCTCCTCCTGTGGTGCCTGCGAAGCGGTTTGTCAGGACGTAATTAAAATAAAAGATGAGCTGCCGACAATTATAGGAGAATGCAAGGGACGATGTGAATGCTACCTGGCCTGCCCGAGAACTTATTTTCATTCGTCATATGAAGGAGAGCTTGGAAGATTCATAAAAATTTTTAGCGTCAGAGCGAAAGACAGCGCTACTTTAGAAAAAGGGCAGGACGGCGGTGCAGTAACTGCGCTTCTGTCTTATGCGCTGGACAAAAAAATAATAGATGCAGCGCTAAGCGTTAAGAAAGACGAGAACTGGAAGCCTGAAGCTGCAATTTCAAAGAACGAGGAAGAGCTAATGAAAACAGCAGGAACGATTTATTCGTATTCGACAAATCTGCCTGAGTTAAAAGCAGCGGTGTCGAGCGAGGAGTGAGGAATGAAATGACGAAGCGACGAAGGGTGACAAAATGAAGGAAATTCGTTTTCATGGGAGAGGAGGTCAAGGAGCAGTAACTGCTGCAGAACTTCTTGCAGTTGCAGCCTTCTATGACGGCAAGTACTGCCAGGCTTTTCCTTTCTTCGGCGTGGAGAGAAGAGGCGCCCCTGTAACTGCATTTGCTCGAATAGATGATAAACGCATTAGAATAAGAAGCCAAATTTATGAGCCAGATTATATCATAGTTCTGGATGCAAGCTTGCTCGATGCCATAAACGTTGCTGAAGGGCTAAAACAGAATGGGAAAATAATTATAAATACTGAAAAAACTGCTGCCGAGATAAAGCCAAAGCTGGGGCTGAAAAAAGAGGCAAAGATATACACTGTTAATGCAACCAAAGTCGCACTCGATGTTTTGGGCGTGCCTATAGTAAATACTGCAATGCTCGGAGCATTTGCAGGAGCTACAAACGAAGTTACTCTCGATTCTATAAAAAAAGCGGTTGCAAAAAGATTTTCAGAAAAGCTCGCTGCAAAGAATATAAAAGCTGTAGAAGAAGCTTACGGGCAAATGAAGGAATGAAAATGGAAATAGTATTGGAGCCGGGCACTTCGGTGAAAAATAAAACAGGCGGATGGAGGAATTTCAAGCCGGTTATAGAACTAAGGAAATGCATACGCTGCGGTACCTGCTGGATTTTCTGCCCGGAAATCTGCATTAGAAAAACAGACAAATACGAAATAGATTTGGACTACTGCAAGGGCTGTGGAATCTGCGCAAATGAATGCCCGACGAAAGCGATAGAAATGGTTCTGGAGGAGAAGTAGACATGGGTCTCGGCGGAGGAGCGAAGAGCGTAGCGATGAAGCGACGAAGCACTCGTTCCGAAGGGAACGAAGGCATGAGCGATACTCGTGCCCTCGCTTCTACGAAGCGAATGCTGAGAAAAGATGTGATGACCTGCAATGAAGCGGTTGCAGAAGCAGTAAAGCTTTGCGATGTTGACGTTATTGCAGCGTATCCCATAACTCCTCAAACCTCTATCGTAGAGTATCTTGCAGAATTCGTAGCAAAAAAAGAGATGGACGCAGAATATATGAAAATAGAATCCGAGCATTCTGCTCTAAGCGCTTTAGTAGGCGCAAGCGCAGCGGGGGCAAGGACGTTTACAGCAACCTCTTCACAGGGATTAATTCTAATGAGCGAGGTAATGTTTACGGCGAGCGGAATGAGGCTTCCTATAGTCATGGCAAATGCAAACCGCGCTCTCTCTGCGCCGCTGAATATCTGGAACGACCAGCAGGATTCGCTTGCGGTAAGAGATTCTGGATGGATTCAATTTTATGCAGAGAACAATCAAGAAGCTTTAGACTATGTTATTCAGTGCTATAAAATTTCAGAAAACAAAAAAGTGATGCTGCCTTCGATGATAAATTTGGACGGCTTCTACTTAACGCATACTTTAGAGCCGACTGAAATTCCTGATAAAAAGGACGTAAAAAAATTTTTGCCTCCTTACGAGCCGGAGTACTATCTAAATCCCGAATCCCCGCTAACTTTTGGATTTTTCGCTGGACCCGACAGCTACGAAGAATTCAGATACGAGCAGCAAAAGGCGATGGAAAATGCAGAAAGGGCAATAAAAGAAGTGGCAAAGGATTACTACGGTTTGACTGGAAGAAAATACTCGGCAATAGAGGAATATAAATTAAAAGATATAGTGCTCCTTACAATCGGCTCTGTTTCTGGAACAGCTAAAGAAGTTGTGGATAAACTGGAAAAGAAATATTCAGTCGGCGTTGCAAAGCTCAGAATGCTCAGACCTTTTCCATTTGAAGAAATAAGGAGAATAGCCTCAAGGGCGAAGATAATTGGAGTAATAGAAAAAGACGTAATTATAGGCGTCGACCAAGGCGTGGTTGCTACTGAAATTAAAAATGCGCTATACAACTCAAAATCAAGAGTTCCGGTCATTAGCTTTATTGTCGGGCTCGGAGGAAGAGATACTCCTCCGTCTACTATAGAAAAGATAATAAAAATTTGTGAAAATGCACTTGAAAAACCAGAAAAAGAAAGCTACTGGATGGATTTGAAATGATGGTATTAGGAGAGAAAGCAAGCTATGTGAAGTGCCGCTGGAAGTGCGAAGCAAGCCTATCTGCGAGCAGGTGCTGGTATTACAGGCGGCACCTGAAAGAGGTCAGCGAAGAAGAGCTTTTTGCTTCAGGACACAGAGGCTGCGCAGGGTGCGGAAACGTCATAACCGTCAGGCTTGCGCTAAAGGCGAGCGGAAAAAATGTTATTGTAGTTTCTCCGACAGGCTGTACAGAGGTAATCTCCACGTTATATCCGGAAACTTCCTGGAAAGTGCCCTGGATACATGCAAATTTTGAAAATGCAGGGGCAGTTGCGAGCGGAATATCTGATGCGCTAAAAGTTTTGTTGAGAAAAGGAAAAATTGAAAGCAAGCCAAAAGTAATCGCAATCGCCGGCGATGGAGGCACTGTAGACATAGGGTTACAATCCCTGAGCGGAGCGATGGAGCGTGGGCACGACCTGCTCTACATCTGCGTTGACAATGAAGCTTATATGAATACCGGAGTCCAGAGAAGCGGAGCAACTCCTTACGGAGCCTATACCACGACTTCTCCTTTGGGTCAGGATACTCAGAAAAAGGACATGCCTGCTATAATAGCTGCGCACCGCATACCTTACGTAGCAACTGCAAATATATCTCTTCCCCTGGATTTTATCGAGAAAGTTAAAAAGGCAGTTTCGATAGAGGGCGCATCTTACATTCATGTTCTTGCTCCTTGTCCTACCGGCTGGGGATTTCCGAGCGAGAAAACAATAGAGCTTGGCAGGCTTGCGGCAGATACAGGGATGTGGATGCTATATGAAATTTTAAATGAAGAACTCAGAATAACTTACAGACCAACAACAAAAGTCCCAGTAAAAGAATATCTAAAAGTCCAGAAAAGATTTGCTCACCTGAGCGAGGAAACAATTAAAAAAATTCAGGAAGATATAGATAAGAAATGGGCAGAGGCGTTTAAATAGCGGATGTCTAACTTTCTACCTCGCCTAAAGAAACGACTTCACGTTTGCCACTTTTGTATTTTTCAAGTGCGAAGAGTTTTTATTTGAGGAGGGGTGGATATGAAAGCGATGGGTTCAATATCACTACAAAATTATATAAGAATTTATACATGATATCTACTCATGAGAATTTATCTCGATCTGTGTGCTTGGAATAGACCCTACGATAGCTGGGATGATGCAAAGGTAAAAGAGGAAGCCTTTGCAGTTATGCACCTACTCGAACGTTCAGATGTCACGATTATAAGTTCAAGATTCGCGATGCGCATGATAGAAGAAATCTCAAGCGACATTAAATACGAGCATGTGTATTCTTTGATGAGGGAATACACCAAAGAGGTTGTGAAAGAAGAAGCGGTAATGCTCGACCAAGCCACAGAGATTCAGCATAACTGCAAACTTTCAAAATTAGAGGATGCGCTTCATCTGATAATTGCATGTTATGGCGATGCCGAATACTTTGTAACAACCGACCAAGAAGTTTTAAATAAAAGAGGGTGCATAAAGTCACAATTGCAGAAGTTAGGATTTGATATTAATATAGTCAATCCAATAGACTTGGTGAGAAACTATGGAAGCACTATCTAAGGAAAAGATTGAAAGAGCCATATACGTAGTTTATAAAGAACTTGGCGTTAAAGACGCGGTTCTATTTTTCAGGGCGATTAGCGGCGGGAAGGGTAACTTTACTATAGACCGCAACAAGATGCCCGAGTTTTCCGACAAGAACGTGAAAAAGATTTTTTCTGAACTCGTACGGTAGAATTTTTATTTGAGGGGTTTGATAGAGTAGAAGATGATGGGGGAAAGTTCGTATATCCTACCAAAACTGAACAAAAAGCGAATTTCGGATATGAGGAGTTATACGCAATTCCGCCCTTTCCGCTCTTTACTTCGCAGCAGATCTTGAAAAGTCTGCAGTTTTTTAAATGTACTGCACAAAAATATATAAATATGTGCAGTTAATGTAGACATATGCCTAAAATTAACGAAATTGTACTGGCACACAAAAACGAGAAGGAAAAACTCCTGAAAGAGAGATATGTGAGAAGGGAGGTACACGAAAAAGTAGAGAAATTAATAGACAATGAGTTGATAAAAGTAATAATCGGGCCGAGAAGAGCAGGAAAGTCTGTTTTTTCCGCACTTCTTTTGAAGGACAGGGATTTTGCGTACCTGAATTTCGATGACGAAGAACTGACAAAAATAAAGGATTATGACGAGATTTTAAAGGGCTTGGTCGAAGTTTATGGAAGAACGGATTATATCTTATTTGACGAAATTCAAAACTTGGATAAATGGGAGCTTTTTGTCAACAGGCTCAAGAGGAAGGGCTTGAATCTCGTCCTTACGGGCTCAAATTCAAAGCTGCTGAGCAAAGAGCTGGCAACGCATTTAACCGGCAGATACGTAGAAATAGAGATATTACCGTTTTCTTTCAGAGAATTTCTGGCGGCTAAAAATTTTAGACCTGAAAATGAAAGTTTAATCTTGAAAGAAACACAGGGCAGGCTGCTAAACCTTCTAACACAGTACCTAGAAGAAGGCGGGTTCCCCGAAGTTGCTGTCAAAGGATACGGCAAAGATTATCTGAAGACCCTGTTTGACGGAATAATCTTCAAAGACGTTGTAAAAAGATATAATGTGAGATACTCGAGCAAAATCTATGATTTGGCTTTGTATCTTGCTTCTTCTATTTCAAAAAACACTTCATTTACAAAATTAAAGAACATTCTGAATTTCAGAAGCGTGCATACAGCGGAGAACTACACGAGATACTTGGAAGAGGCTTACCTTTTCTTGCTGCTCAACAGATTTTCCTATAAATTAAAAGAACAATTGAAATCGCCCAAGAAGATTTATTCTATTGATACGGGTACAGCCAATGCGGTCGGTTTTAAGTTTATGGGGGATACCGGCAGGTTAATGGAAAATTTAGTTGCTCTAGAACTTATACGCAGGGGTTTGGAGATTTATTACTGGAAGGACTACGCAGGGAAAGAAGTTGATTTCATAATAAAAAGAGGATTGGAAATCGAGCAGTTGATTCAGGTGTGCTATGACGTAGAAGACCCAGATACGAAAGAAAGAGAGGCAAACGCCTTAGTAAAGGCTTCAAAAGAGTTGAAATGCAAAAACTTGCTGGTAATAACGTGGGATTATGAGGGCAAGGAGGAAATAAAGAAAAGGAAAATTAAATTCATCCCGCTGTGGAAATGGCTGTTAGGTTAGAGATTTATACTCACGTTGCCATAGTAGATAATACGAAGTTCGTAATTGCCTTATGTCCCACACTTTTTTAAGCAACATTTTTATATCTCTGCGCTAATTTATCCTCATGCGGCTCAACAGCGTCGAAATTGAGGATACTTTCGCAGAAGCCTTTACGAGTTACTACTCTCGATTCATAATAACTGCGGCAAGCGAGAAATGGGCGAAAATAGCTGCGCAGGAAGCAACCGGCTACGGCACCTCGCTCGTGGGCTGCGCCAGCGAAGCTGGCATAGAGCGATATATATCGCCTGAAGAGACGCCAGATAAAAGACCCGGCTATGCTGTTCAGGTCTGGGCACCGAAGGGCAAAATAAAAGACGAGCTTCTCGGAAGGATAGGGCAGTGCGTTTTAACTGCTCCTACGACTGCTGTGTGGAACTTCTGCGATTCCGAGGAAAAGCTCGACATCGGCTACAAGCTTAGATTCTTCGGCGACGGCTATGAAAGGGTGGAGAAGCGCTACGGCAGGGAGGTCGTGGCTATACCGATAATGCTCGGGGAATTTTTAATCGAGAAAGAACTCGGCATAGGCAGGGGCATAGCGGGAGGGAATTTTTTAATCCTTGCGGACAAACAAGAATCTGCACTCGAAGCGGCAGAGAAAGCTGTTGGGGCGGTTTCTTCGGTTGTGGGGGTAATTACTCCTTTTCCTGGCGGCGTATGCGCTTCTGGCTCTAAAGTCGGCTCCAGAAAGTACAAATTCATGCGGGCAACGACAAACGAGCAATGCTGCCCTACGATATGCAACAGAGTAGAAAAAACAAAAGTTCGAGGCATGGGCGCAGTTGCAGAAATCGTAATCGATGGAATTTCCGAGGGAAGCGTCAGAGAAGCGATGCGTGCAGGAATCGAATCGGCTGCAAAAGCTAGGGGAGTTAAAAAAATAACAGCTGCAAACTATGGCGGAGCTCTGGGCAACGTTAGGATATATCTACGGGAGCTTTTGCGATAGCAAAAGCGGGTTTTTTGGCGGAAGACTTTTTTACACAAAAAAGGCTTCACTAGAAAAAAATATAAGGCATGTGGGAGATTCAAATTAGGGGATAAATATAATAGTAGAGCAAATCAAACTTAAGAACGGCGTTGCATTAGGAATAAAGATAGAGCTGGGGAGTGCTCCTCTCTTATTGATTAAAGCAGAGAAAGGTTTTGTGATGTGCGGGTATTTAAATATCAGCGCAGCTAACGCTTTAGGCGATGCTGCTGTGAGAGTTACAGGCGTCTCATCGGAGTTGTGGAAGGTATGAAAGGAAGAGATGCCTTGGAAAAAATGTTCTGAGGTTAAGGAAATGAAGAGAATTGTCCTGACAGCACTTATTTTGGTATCGTTTCTATCTTATGCATATGCCCAGGAAATTACGGAGTATAAGGCGGAGGTTGAGGTTGCTGCCGAATCTGCGCTACGGCAAGAAATCTCTCTGACGATATTTAACAATCACGACACCGCACTCGCAGAGCTGAGCTATCCATTCGCAGGCGAAGTAAGAACGCTTGGAGTTTATGATTCTTTTGGTGACCTGGACTTTTCGTTTGCATACAAGGGGGGAAAAACCTACATAAGTAGCGTATTTAGAAAACCGCTGCCTCCCGGCAAAAATTACACGATTACATATAAGTTTATTACTCCAGAACAAATAGAGCCTCAGGGAGGGGATGCATACCTGTTATCGACTACGCATTACCTTCTAGCGAACGTTAAAAATTTTGAACTTACTATTGTACTGCCTGAAGGATATGGACTAATGAAGCCGGGAGCCATCCCTGAGCCAGCAAAAGTTAGTTCTGATGGGAGAAAGGTCATTGTAAGCTGGGATGTTAGAGAACCAATACCGCCGTGGCTGAGAGAGTTTAAAGTTGCTGTAAGATATGAGTGGCTGGGGTGGTACTTTAACTACTATATCTTAATAGCGCTGGGCATAGCGCTCGGGTTGATATATGCTTATAAATACATCAAAGAGGAAGAAATATCGCTTGCAGACCTCTTTGACAGGAAAAAATATCTCATAGATAAAATAGAGATTCTAAAAGAAGACGAACAGGCGATTTTAAAATTGATAGTAGAACAAGATGGAATTGATCAAAGAGAAATCCAAAGAAAGACAGATTTTTCAAAAACAAAGGTTAGTAAGATACTTTCAGAATTAGAAAAGCGAGGAAATATTAGAAAAGAACCATATGGACGCAGAAATAAGATATTTTTGACAGATAAGATTAAATAGCGCAAATAGAATAGTTTGGGAATGTTATTGAAGTTTGCATTGAATTGCTAAATATAAAGCATGCAGAAAATACTTATTTTTTAAAAATAAACATAAAGAAACGTTATGAAACATAGAAAAGTATAAATTATGCTTTTTTTTGTTTGAAGAAAAATTGTTGCCAGAATAATTATAAATACAGCTAAAATACTATATACCATTAAAAAAAGGAATATTTATGAGCGAAATGACCTGGACTATCATCATTGGGGGTATGAGCCTGTTGTTTGGAGTAATGCTGAACTTTATAGTAAAGAGCACAAATCCAAAGAGAAGTGGTCAGAATGAAATTCGGTAATACTGCTCGAAAGGTGAATGCAATACTCGGTGTATTCAGGCATGGGGAGAAATTAAGAGGCAGGGAAATTGTAGAGCGCATCAGAGGGAGAGGCTACAGGGTAAACGAGGGCAATTTGAATATGTTCATTTATTACAACATGCTCTACAAGTATCTGCAGAAGGAGCAGATAAAAGGAGTAAACCACTATTCCCTGGTGGGATAAAGGCGTGCTGGCGCAATTTTTATATTAACTAATGATTATTTAATTGCATGCCCCTCAAGCGAATTCTTGAAAATTATAAAAAAGGAAAGATATCTCTCGAAGATGCAGAGAAAGAAGTAAGACTTTTCAGCATGGCAAAAATTTCCAACTGGAGTAATTTGGACATTTGCAGGGAAAACAGGACAGGTGTTCCAGAAGTTGTTTTTGGGGAAGGAAAAACTGATGAAGAATTAGTCAGGCTTGTGAATGAATTCGTGAAAAGGAAGGGAAGGTGCATAATTACCCGTCTATCATCCTCGAGAATAGCTGCGCTGAAGAAAAAAATCAAAAAAATGAGTTTTGCGAAGAGTGAAAAGGCAGGCGTAGTTGTTGTAAAGTCGAGGGGATATAAGCTCAATCCAACGGGCGGCAGAGTTGCGATTCTCTGCGCAGGAACTTCTGACGTTGCAAGAGCAGAGGAAGCGAGGATAATTTCAGAAGAAATGGGATGCAGTGTTTTTACTTTTTATGACGTCGGAGTGGCAGGAATACACCGCCTCATACCTGCGATTAAGAAAATTATAAAGGAAGATGTGGACGTTGTTATCGCTGCAGCCGGAATGGAGGGTGCACTGCCCAGCGTTGTTGCGGGCTTGGTAGACGTACCTGTGATAGGCCTGCCGATTTCAACAGGCTACGGCGCAGGAGGAAGGGGCGAAACTGCACTTTTTGCAATGCTCCAGAGCTGCTCTCCTGGCTTGAGCGTAGTCAACATAGACAACGGTTTTGGTGCCGGCGTAGTTGCTTCGCTGATTGCCAGCAGAGCTGCGAAATTCAGATGTTCGCCTGC